>NZ_JANSIF010000030.1:0-36737 GCF_047461935.1 Synechococcus sp. R55.4
CATCATAGGTAGCAAAGCCGCCCTTGAACGCTTTGACCGGGCGGTTTTTCTGTTGTGCCACCTTGCGGGCAGACGCTACCCGTCTGCATATCTGTTGGTCGCGTAAGCGGGACGTAGTCCTTGCCAAATTACTGGACAAGCCGAACCGGGCACGGATTTGGTGGTAGCCCAGAGATTGAAGTTTGACGGCGTTGGCGACCTTCTCGGGTTTGTTTTGGTTGACCCAGTTCAAGGCTTGGCCGAAAGCATCCAAGGTCGCATCCAACTTTGCGGCTTGCGACTGAGACACCTTGAGCTTGCAGGAAATGGTCAGGACTTGGGTCATAGTTAGGTTATATTATGACTCATTATGACTCCGAATTCCTCCCGGTCCTTGCACTGTAGGCAAAGGGGAGGGCTCCTGTGCCTTCTAGCTGACAATTGGGAAATGGTAAAGAAAAAGTCTTTGCGAGATCCTGCAGGTTTCATTCGCGTCAGCGGTGGGGAGCACTTTTGTAGTTGATGGAAAAGTTGACTTGGCTGAATCTGGGTAAACGCCTTGACCATCCTCTCAAGGGGGGTTGGCCGCGCTGGCTCAGCAGTTGGACGCTGCTGACCTTGGCATTGACGGGCTTACTTTTGATTCCCACTCTGACGGTGCTGCTCAGCCTTTTTGCGGACGAGCGGCAGGTTTGGGAGCACCTGGCCGATACGGTCTTGGGGCTTTATGTGCGCAATAGCCTGGTGATGATGGCAGGGGTGGCGGCGGGGGTCATCCTGGTGGGCAGTGGCACTGCCTGGCTGGTGACCATGTGTCAGTTTTGGGGGCGGGCCTGGCTGGAGTGGATGTTGGTGCTGCCCCTGGCGGCCCCCACCTATGTGTTGGCCTACGCCTACACCGATTTTTTGCAGGTGACCGGCGGTTTCCAGATCTGGCTGCGGCGGATTACGGGTTGGGGGATCGGCGACTACTGGTTCCCCAACATTCGCTCGTTGTGGGGGGCAATCCTGCTGCTGATCCTCACCCTCTATCCCTATGTTTATCTCTCGGCCCGGTTGGCCTTTCAGGAACAGTCGGTAGCCTGTTTGGAGGTGAGTCGCTCCCTGGGTTATGGGCCTTGGGCCAGCTTTCGTAAAGTGGCGTTGCCGTTAGCTCGACCGGGCATTGTGGCCGGCTGTCTGCTGGCCTTGATGGAAACCCTCAACGATTTCGGCACCGTCAGCTATTTCGGGGTAGATACCTTTACAACCGGCATCTACCGCACCTGGACGGCCCTGGGCAATCCGGTGGCGGCGGCTCAGCTTTCCGCTCTGCTGTTGCTGCTGGTGCTGCTGCTGATGGCGGTGGAGCAATTCTCCCGCCGACGGGCGCGCTACTATCGCCAAGGGTTCAAACCCACCCCAACCCGTTACCGCCTACAAGGGATCCGGGCGGTGGGGGCTTGGCTAGCCTGTGGGATCCCAATTGGGCTGGGCTTCGTCGTGCCGGCCTTGATCCTGCTCAATATGACCCTGCGCCAGGGGGAGCTGGGTCGCCGCTTTTGGAGCTACGCCCAGAACAGCTTTTGGCTATCCACCATCACGGCTGTCATTGCCGTTTCCGTGTCGGTGGTGGTGCTGTACGGGCTGCGGCTGCAGGGGGGATCCCCGTGGGGCCTGCGGCTGGCAGTGCAGTTGTCTTCTCTGGGCTATGCGCTGCCTGGGGTGGTGATTGCAGTGGGGGTTCTGATTCCCCTAGGGTGGTTGGATCAACTGCTGAGCTACCTGCGGCAGGTGGTGCTGCAACAGCCACCTGGCCTGGTGATCAGTGGCACCCTCACGGCTTTGGTGTTCGGCTACCTGGTGCGGTTTTTGGCCGTGGCTTTGGCCACCGTCGAGGCCACGCTGCTGCGCATTCCCCCCAGTTTGGATGAAGCGGCCCGCAGCCTGGGACAGGGATCCCTGGGCACCCTGTGGCAGGTGCATTTGCCCTTGATGAGGGGTGGCCTCTTGGGGGCTATGCTGCTGGTATTTGTGGATGTGATGAAGGAGCTGCCGGCCACGATGGTGCTGCGGCCCTTCAACTTCGACACCTTGGCGGTGCAAACCTACCGCTTGGCAGCCGATGAGCGTCTCGCGGAGGCAGGGGCACCGGCTTTGGCCATTGTCTTGGTGGGGATTTTGCCGGTGGTTCTGCTCAACTCCCAGATGGCGCGGCAACGCAACCTCGGCTCCTCAGGGGATCTCCTTTGAGAACCCTACAAGGCCTCCGCTCCGGCCACCACCTCCAGGATCTCCTGGGTAATAGCCGCCTGGCGAGCTTTGTTGTAGGCAAGACCCAGCGTGCGAATGAGCTCGCTGGCATTGTCGCTGGCGTTGTTCATGGCCGTCATGCGAGCTGCCAATTCGCTGGCCGCCGCCTCCTGCAAGGCCCGTAGCAACTGGTTGTTCAGGTACAGCGGCAGCAGTGCATCCAAAATCTGCACGGGATCCTGCTCAAAGATCATGTCCTGAGGTGGGGCCGAGACCGCTGCGATGACTTTGCTGCGCTCGACAGTAAACTCTCCGCCCCGCACCAAAAGACGAAAAATTTCATCGTCTTGAGTGGCCAACCGCGACGGATCGAGGGGCAACAGGGATTGCACCACCGGACGGGAGCTGATCAAAGAGACAAAGCGGGTATAGAGCAGCTCTACCTTGTCCACCTTCTCCGACAAGAAGGCCGAGAGGAGCTGATCCCCAATCTGGGCAGCCTCAGCCGCCGTGGGGATCTGCGACAAATTCACGTAGGTCTTGGCGATGGGAGCGGAGCGCCGCTGGAAATACTGCACCGCCTTGCGGCCCACCAGGTAAAGCTGCACCTGCTGCCCTGTCTCCTGCAGCTCGCGAACCCGCTCCTCGGTGCGCTTAATCACGTTGGCGTTGTAGGCTCCGCACAAGCCCCGATCCCCGGCCACCACCAACAGCCCCACCGTCTGGATGGGCCGCTGCTTCAGCAGAGGCAAGTTGACATCTTCCAGCCGCAGCCGAGTTTGCAGCCGATAGAAAACCTGGGCCAGTCGGTCGGCAAAGGGACGGGTGGCCATCACTTGCTCTTGGGCGCGCCGCACTCGGGCTGCTGCCACCAGCCGCATGGCCTCGGTAATTTTGCGGGTGTTTTTCACCGCCTTGATGCGATCGCGGATGCGCTTGAGGTTTGCCATAACCTACTCCCTCTATTTTGGTGGTCGACAGGGATCCGGGCCAGGAGAAATCCGCGTCACCCTAGGCCGCCTTGGCCACGAAGCTCTGCTTGAACTCTGTGATGGCCGTTTTCAAGATTTCTTCTGCCTCGTCGGTGAGCTGCTTGGTGGAGAGGACGATCTCGCCGTACTTGGGATGGGTGGTGCCCAGGTAAGCCAAAAGGCCCTGTTTGAAGCTGGAGACCTTCTCCACCGGAATGTCATCCAAATAGCCTCGTGTTCCCGCATAGATAATGGCCACCTGCTGATCCAGAGACAGGGGAGAGTACTGTGGCTGCTTCAGCAACTCCTGCAGCCGTTGGCCGCGGGCCAGTTGCTTTTGGGTAGCCTCATCCAGGTCAGAGGCAAATTGGGCAAAGGCCTCCAGATCGCGGTATTGCGCCAGTTCCACCTTGATGGAGCCAGCCACCTTTTTCATCGCCTTGGTCTGAGCTGCCGAGCCGACGCGGCTGACGGAAATCCCGACGTTGATGGCCGGGCGGATGCCAGCGTTGAACAGATCCGATTCCAAGAAGATCTGCCCATCGGTGATGGAGATAACATTGGTGGGAATGTAGGCCGACACGTCATTGGCCTGGGTTTCCACGATCGGCAGTGCCGTCATGGATCCCTCTCCCAGTTGGCTGCTCAGCTTGGCGGCTCGCTCCAATAGCCGCGAGTGCAGGTAGAACACATCCCCAGGATAGGCTTCTCGACCGGGTGGACGGCGCAGCAGCAGCGACATTTGCCGATAGGCCACCGCCTGCTTGGAGAGATCGTCATAGACCACCAGGGTGTGTTTGCCCTGGTACATGAAGTATTCGGCAATGGTGGCGCCACAGTAGGGGGCCAGCCACTGCAACGGAGCTGGACTATCGGCGCCGGCAGCCACCACAATGCTGTAGTCCATAGCCCCTCGCTCGGTCAGGATGCCCACCACCTGGGCGATGGTGCTCTGCTTCTGACCAATGGCCACGTAAATGCAGATCACATCCTGCCCTTTTTGGTTCAGGATTGTGTCCACAGCAACGGTGGTCTTGCCGGTTTGGCGGTCGCCGATGATCAGTTCCCGCTGCCCCCGCCCGATGGGGATCAGGGCATCGATGGCGGTAATGCCGGTTTGCAGGGGCTCGTACACAGAGCGGCGATCGACAATGCCAGGTGCCGGAGATTCGATCAGGCGAGACTCCGTACACTGGATCGGGCCTTTGCCGTCGAGGGGGTTGCACAGGGGATCCACCACGCGGCCCAAGAGGGCTTCCCCCACGGGGATGCTGGCGATTTTGCCCGTAGATTTGACGGTGGATCCCTCCTGGATATTCCGCCCGGAGCCGATCAGCACGGCACCGATGTTGTCTTCTTCCAGGTTGAGGGCAATACCGGTGGTGCCATCCTCAAATTCCAGCAGCTCGCTGGCCATCACCTTATCCAAACCGTAGATGCGGGCAATGCCATCCCCCACCTGCAGAACTGTCCCCACGTTGGAGACCTGCATCTCCTGGTTGTACTGCTCGATCTGCTGTTTGATGATGGTGCTGATCTCGTCTGGGCGAATGGTAGGCATAGCAGTCCTCTCAAGGTAACGGGAAGGGATCCTCAAAAAACAACTTAGGCCAACTGCAAGGCAAGCCGGCGCAACTGTCCACGCAAGCTGAGGTCGATCACCTGGGATCCGATCTTGATGACCACCCCTCCCAGCAGCTCTGGATCCTGAGCAGTTTGCAACTCCACGCCGCTGGCCCGCGTGAAGTCCATCACCCGCTCGCGAATCGATTGCTGCTGAGCTTCCGTCAAGGGTATCGCCGTCGTCACTTCGGCCAGGACGATGTTCTGGAGCTTCCGCTGCAGATCCAAAAAGCGCCGGCAAACAGTCCCGAGAAACATGATACGGCGGCGGTCGGTCAACAACTTCAGCGCATTCAGCAGCAGAGGGTGGATCTGATCGGCAAATACTTGCTGCAGCAGGTTCTTTTTGGCCTCGGCCTTGATCACCGGGTTGGCGAGAAACTGGCCCAGCTCCGGCGTAGCCCGCAAAACCTCGGCAATAAAGCGCATATCGGCGGCAAAAGTGTCCAGCAATCCCTGGCCTGACCCAAGAGCAATGAGAGCCTCGGCATAGGGATCCACCACCTTCTCAGCCATTGTGCTGCTGATCATACCTTTCTCCTCCCTGAGAGTTAGCGGGCAATCATTTGGATCCCTTTCTCGATCAAGCTGCGGTGAACCTCTTCGTTGAGGTGCTGCGGCAGCTCCTGCTCCACCTTGCTCAAGGCTTGGCGAACGATCTGCCGACGCAACTCTTGAAGAATCCGCTCCTGCTCGCTGGACAACTCTTTCTCGGCATTGGCCCGCAGCCGCTCAACTTCCCGCTCCGCCTGCTCCAACAACTCTTGCCGACGGGCTTCGGCGTTGGCTTCCGCCTGCTTGCGGATACGTTCAGCCTCCTGCTGAGCCTGGGCCAGCTTTTGCTGCTCCTCCGCCAGCCTCTCGATGGCTTCCCGCTTGCGCTGCTCCGCTTGCCGCAGTTCTTCTAGGATCCCCTCCCGCCGCTTGGCCAGGGCTTCTCCCACCACTTTGCGACCCAAGATAAACAGCAAGGTGAGAATGATCGCGATGTTGATCAGGTTGCTCTCGAGAATCTTGGCCAAGAGATCCCCCTCTCCTGCCTTGGCTTCTGGGAGTAGCTCCGTGGTCTCGGCCACAGCCAAGATCCAACCGGCCACCCAACTCCACACAGGCATCGCAAGCTCCTCCAAAAGTACTTCCAACCAGCGATCTAACGAGCACTGCCCAACAGTTTCTGGGTAATCTGGGCGGCAATGGCATCCACCTGCTGCTGCAGCTGTTCGAGGGCTGCCTGCTTCTCTTGCTCGACCTGTAGCCGCGCCGCCTCCAGCTTCTGCTGGATCTCTGCCTGCACAGCAGCCAGTTTCTCGGAACGAATGCGAGCAGCTGCAGCCTCTGCCTCAGCGATCACCTGCTGGGCTTGCAAGCGGGCCTGGCTGATCTCAGACTCATACTGTCGGGTCAACGACACCGCCTTGTCCAACCGCTCTTGGGCTTCCGCTTGAGTGGTGCGGATGTAGTCGCTGCGGCTGTCGATAGCCCGCGTAACCGGCTCATAGAAGAGGGAGTTGAGCACTGCCACCAACAGCAAAAACTGAATGGCAATCAGGGGCAGGGTGGCATCCAGATCGAAAAGACCACCTTTTTCAGCCGCTTCAACAGCCAATAGAGTTTGGAAGAGCATGGGTGTTATGACCCCAACAGAAACTTAGGTCTACCGTCAGGCCGGGTTGGGGGGCGGATATGGCTCACCTCGGCCATCGCTGCGGCCCGCCCCCGTAGGACACTAGGCGAAGGGGTTGGCAAACAAGAGCACCAAAGCCACCACCAAGCCGTAGATGGTCAGAGCTTCCATGAAGGCCAGGCTAACCAGCAGGTTGCCGCGGATCTTGTCTTCCGCCTCAGGTTGGCGGGCCACCCCTTCCATCGCAGCAGCAGCGGCGTTCCCCTGTCCGATCCCAGGACCCAGGGATCCCAGACCAATGGCCAGAGCAGCAGCCAGAACAGAAGCAGCAGAGGTTAACGGATCCATAGTGAGATGCTCCTTGGTGATTGACACAACAACAACGTCTCTTGAGCTTCAGAGGTGATCGGGTCTGATACACTACAGCCTCAAATCACTCCCTTGTCGGCGGCTTTCAGAACCAATCTGTCAGCCCCAACAAACCTTACCAAAAGAAGGGATCCCTTGCGCTGGCCCACTTGAGATGATCCTCCGTGAAAAGGCCAAGGTGATCGGCCAAACAGCGGGCTCAATCGTGGTGATTCCCTCCTCCATGACCTTCCAGCGCCTCTCCAATGTAAGCTGCCGAGAGGGTTGAGAAGATCAAAGCCTGAATCGCCCCCGTAAACAGGAACAGAACCATCACCGGCACGGGGATAAACAAGGGCACCAGCAACACCAACACCGCAATCACCAGCTCTTCTGCCAGGATGTTGCCGAATAGACGGAAACTCAGGGAAAGGGGCTTGGTGAAATCTTCTAAAACGTTGATGGGCAGCAGAATCGGGGTAGGCTCAATGTATTTTTTGAAGTAAGACAGCCCCCGCTTGCTGATGCCGGCCACGAAATACATGATGCTGGTGAGCAGCGCCAACCCGGCAGTGGTGTTGATGTCGTTGGTGGGGGAGGCCAACTCCCCTTCCGGCAGAGGAATCAGCTTCCACGGGAAGAGGTTGCCCATCCAGTTGGAGACGAAGATGAACAGGAACAAGGTGCCGACATAGGGTACCCAGGGCCGGAAGTTTTTCTCGCCAATCTGGGCTCGGGCAATGCTTTGCACAAATTCCAGGGCATACTCGACAAAGTTTTGCAGGCCAGCCGGCTCCCGCTGCAGTTGACGGGTGCCCAAAATGACCACCGTCAAGATCAGGGCAATGGCGATCCAGCTGGCGATCAAAACCTGCCCGTGAACCGTGAATTTGCCCAGGTGCCAGTAAAGGTGATGGCCGACCTCGAGTTCTGCCAAAAGAGGAGGAGAGGAGAAGGACAGGTTCATGGGCATCACACAGAAGAAGATGAACGGGTCAAGGTCTGGACAAGATGAATGAGCAGGGTGACCTTGTAGGTCATGAACCCCAGGAAAATGGGCAATATCTGTAAAGACTTCACCTGAGTGGCTAAAACGATCAGCCCGACAAACAGAGCCAAACGCGTCACCCCCAAACGGTTGCGGCTTTTGCCCAGCTCCGCTACGCCGCGGCCCAGCATGCGCAGATAAACCACGCCAACAACCGCCCCCAGCAAGTAGTTGGCAGCTACCCCCAGAGAGTAAACCAGGGCCACTCCCACGGCAATGGCCAGACTTACCCCCAAGGTAACCAGCACCAGCCACAGCTGCAGCGCTTCATAGCTCCCGCTGCCAGCAACTGCTGCCCCCCTAGCTCCACCCTTCACCTTCCTCGCCAAATCGGGCTTCCCCAGGGCAAGGGGTGGCTCTGACGCAACTGGATCCCCTGTCTCTTCCTCCCGCTTCGGAGAAGGAGGTGCATTCTCCAAGGGAGGCAGTGGTCTGGGCTTCCACTGGGTCGCCTTCCAACGGGTAGAACTGTGAGAGAGGAGTCTGGAAGAACGGGCCATGGTTTCGAGGTCATGCCTCTCAAGGTTTGACCTTAACCCAAGATAACACGATTAAGTAACAATACTTAATGAGATTAAGTTGGGCCAAGGTCTGAAGGAGACTCCGCTGATCGCTCAGACAGGCAGCTGGCCTTCCGAACGACAGGGATACTCCTCTGAGGAGCTAGCTAAGAATCTACCACTTTCGGGGATCGGTAGCGGCAAAATGGAAAACTTTCTGAAAGCTGTCTGGTGTAAAGTTTTGCTGGGGATGGTCAGCAGGCGTTAACATTCCGTAACTCTCTGTGTCCCGTCCTGGATCCCCCAGGTTTCATATACTAAGGGGCAGGAGTGGCAGAGGGTGAGGATGACTCCCCAGAGTTGGCTGGTGGATGCAATCTGGCTGGACTACCGCTTGGCAGTGGCGCTGACGGTGGTGATGCCATTGCTGCTGCTGATTTGGGCTTTTGCGGTGGGGTTGCGGCCCTTGATTCAGCTATTGATCGTTTATTGGCGGGTATCGAGCCTCTTGGCGGTGACGGTGTACCTGATGATTGGGGGCCTGCCCGTCAGCTTTCTCAGTGGAGCAATGGCGCGGCTGTTGATCTTGATTTGTCTTTGGTTTTGGCGGGATTGGAGTGCTGCTCTCGAGCAGTCGAGAACCTGGGCGGCGCGAGCCTTTTTGCTCTGGCGGTGGGGCCTGACTGGTTATATGGGGGCCGGGATCCTCTTTTCGGGGGCCTTTGTGCCCTGTGCTTTCCGCACTTCTCTGCCAGAGGATTGCCGGGCTTGGTTTGGGCCACCGCTGGGGTTTCGGGAGATCTTCCATCCCAATGTATCGCCGGAGCTGCTGGGGAGCGTGGGGGCCTGGGGGCTGGTGGCCTACCTGCTCTACAGCCTCTACTTTGTCTGGCGGCTGCGACCCGGAACTGATAAGGGGGAACTGGAAGCATGAGGGCCCTGCCTTGGCCCTTGGCCTTGGAGCGCTATAGCCAAGACCACCCGCAAGAGGTGCTGCGGGTGGAGGTGGAAAGCGAGGGAGAGTCTGATCTGGTGCTGATCTACCGCGGCTACAGCAGCTCCTTGCGCCGACCCACTCCCCCCGATCCCGAAGCGGCGGTGATCCCTCCCCAGGCCCGCTTTTTGCAGTTGGAGCGCTTGGCTGCCCCCTATCACCCCGATCGCTCACGGGTTCTGGCTGTCTATCGCAACTGGGGAGAGCTAACAGCATGGCTGGCCCAAGAAGGGATCCCAGTGACGGAGTAAGGGATCCCTGGCACCTACCGCCCCACAGGACTGGGTTGCCGCTGGAGGATGGTGTATTCTGCCGGCTGCAAAAGCGAACGTCCTGTCATTTCGGGGGGCTGAGGCAGGCCCAAGATCTCCAGCAGGGTGGGGGCCACATCAGCCAAAGTGCCGTTGGAGCGCAACTTGACATCGCCGCCACAGCCGGGGATTTTGCGCCTTTCCCCCTCCACCAGAATGCAGGGAACGGGGTTGGTGGTGTGGGCCGTCCAGGGGTTGCCGTTCTCATCCCACATCAGCTCTGCATTGCCATGATCCGCCAGGATCAAAGTAGTGCCTCCCGCATCTACCACTGCCGCCAGCAGCCGGCCCAAACAGCGATCCACCGTTTCCAGGGCGCGGATGGTGGCTTCGTAGTTGCCAGTGTGACCTACCATGTCGGGGTTGGCATAGTTGAGCACCACCAGGCTGTATTCGCGGCGGGCGATGGCCTCTATCGCCTTGTCGGTCACTTCCACTGCCGACATCTCCGGCGCCTGGTCGTAGGTGGTCACCAGCGGGCTTTGCACCAGGATGCGATCTTCGCCGGGGAAGGGCTGCTCGATGCCGCCGTTGAAGAAGTAGGTGACATGGGCGTATTTTTCCGTCTCGGCAATGCGCAATTGCTTGAGGCCGGCCTCGCTCACCACTTGGCCCAGCAGGTGATTCAGGTTCTGCGGCTTGAACAGCACCTGCACCGGCAGCTCCGCCTCGTACTGAGTCATGGTGATGAAGGTGAGATCCGGCAGCAAGGGGCGCTGAAAGCCTGAGAAATCTGGGCAGACAAAGGCTTGGGTAAGTTGGCGGGCGCGATCTGGGCGGAAGTTGAAGAAAAGCACTGCATCGCCGGGTTGCACAGCCCCTGGAGCCAGGCGGGTGGGCGGGATGAACTCATCTGTGAGATCCTGGGCATAGAAAGCTTCCATCACCTCCGCGGCGCTTTGTCCACGGCCAGGGCCGTCTTGGGTCATGATCTCGTAGGCCTTTTGGGTGCGCTCCCAACGGCGATCCCGATCCATGGCGTAGTAGCGTCCGCTCAGGGTGGCGATGACGCCATTGCCCAGCCATTGCAGCTCTTTTTCCAGGGCGGCCAGAACCCTGGCACCATCGCGGGGCAAGGTGTCGCGGCCATCGGTGATGGCGTGGACATAGGCCGGAATCTCAGCCTGGGCCGCCAGCTTGAGCAACCCATAGAGATGGTCGATGTGGGAGTGAACCCCCCCCTCGGAGCAAAGGCCAACGAAGTGAAAACGGCCCCCTCGCTCTCTGAGCTGGCGACAAACTTGCATCAACAAGGGATCCTGGAAGAGGGATCCTGTCTCTATCGCGTCGCTGATGCGCACCAATTCCTGCGGCACCACCCGCCCTGCCCCCAAGGTCAGGTGCCCGACTTCAGAGTTGCCCATCTGTCCTGCCGGCAGGCCCACGGCCCGACCCGAAGCTTGCAGCAGGGTGTGGGGATAGGCAGCCCAAAGGCTATCCAGGACAGGGGTTTCCGCAGCCAGCACCGCGTTGCCATCGAGAGCATCCCGATAACCCCAGCCATCCAGGATCACCAAAACCACAGGTGCTACCGATTGCGAATCCATGAAATGGCCTCTCGTTTTATTTAAGACATAATACCAGCCCAGGCAACACGATACCGGATCTTACATTTGCGCTCAAGATTTCAATATTATCAATCTTCTTTTGAGAGGATAAGGAAGTGCCTGCACAGGCAGGATGGAGTCTTTAGAGCCAACTCCTATGGACAACTGTGCTGCGGTCAAGAGTATTTCTGCGGATGAAATTGCAGATGGGATCCTCAGGGGCTGGGCTGCAACCGTTTGCGCAGAGACTCCGAGCGCCGCTTAGCAATGGCATTTCGGGGATCCAACTTCAGGGCAGTTTCGTAAGCTTCCAGGCTTGGGCCATAGAGATTTTTCTTCTCATAGGCATGGGCCAGATTGTTCCAAGCAGTTACATAACCGGGATCCGCAGCCACGGCATCCTTGTAGTAGCGGATGGCCAAGTCATACTGCCCCTGGCTGAAGTAGGCAAAACCGAGGGCGTTGCAGACGGGGGGAATGTTCTCCCCGGCCACTTCTAGGGCTTTTTTGAGCTGGGCAACCGCCTGGTCGTAGAGGCCTTTTTGCAAATAGACGCTGCCCAACTCGTAGTGCTCCTGCGGGGATCCCTTGCCTTTGCTCAGGCGGGGCTGCAGCTCACGGATGACCTTTTCCTGGGCCCGTACCCGCAGCACCTCCCGCAGGACAAAGAAGCCCGCCACGCCGAGGATACTGGCCAGAGCCACCAAATACAGGAGGGGAACGTTAACGCCCATTTTGCTTGATCCACTTGCCTGTGACTGGCCTCGCTGGCGTCACGCCTGCAGGTGAGCCTCGATAAACCAAAGATCTTTGTCAATCTGGCGCGAGATCTCGGTGAACAGGTCTGCTGTGTCGGCATCCCCCAGTTCGGTGGTGCGGTCAATGTTGCGGCGGACGGAAGCTGCATATTGAGCGTAACGGGCTGCCAAAGCCTGCAGGTGATCCCGACCCTCTTCAGCGGCCAGATCGTACTCCGGCAAGGTGGAGGTTTGGGCAACGATGCGAGCCGTGCCGCGGGCGATGCCCCCCAGCGCCGTAACCCGTTCCGCCAGCATGTCCACGTAGTTTTCCAGGGTGCTGGCGAAGGTGTCGAACATCTCGTGCAAGGCGATGAAGTGCATGCCTTTGACATTCCAGTGGGCCTGTTTCACCTGCGTCTTCAGATCCAACGTGTCTGCCAAGGACTGGTTGAGCAGCTCCACCAGTTGCGCGCGAGCCTCTGCTGGCAAATCGATCTGGGTGGGGTAGAGACGGGTTTTCTCGGCGGTAACCATGGCCAACCTCCTAACTGTGTTTCCATTATCGGGGATCCGCTTCGGCTTCCCAAATGAGTCCATAGTAACACAAACTCAGAATGAGTATGAGTTAGGAGGAGTCTATAGAGTTACTTGCCGATGCAGAAGCGGCTGAAGATCTGATCCAGCACCGATTCCGAGATCTCCTCGCCGGTGATCTGGCCAAGGGCATGCAGGGCGCCCCGTAGGTCGATGCTCCAAAAGTCCAGGGGGAGCTGAGCTTGGATGGCCTGCCCCACCTGTTCCAGGCTGGCTTGGGCTTGTCGGAGGGCAGCGGCCTGCCGCTGGTTCAGGCTTATCTCCAGATTGGGCTGGGGACGTCCCTGGGTGACAAGCTGCTCCAGGGCTTCTTCCAGCTCCGGGATCCCTTTCCCTTGGGCGGCAACCGTGGGGACGCGGTGGGCAATCTCGGGGGGGAGAGGGATCCCCTCTGGCGGGGCGAGGTCGGTTTTGTTGATCACCAGGATGAGGGGGCGATGGCGGATCGACTCGTAGATGGCGGCGTCGGCAGCCGTCCAGCCCGCTTGGGCGTCGATGACCAGCACCAGCACATCGGCAGCCTGGGCTAGGCGTTGGGAGCGCTCCACCCCCAGCCGTTCCACCGGATCTTCGGTGGCGCGGATGCCGGCAGTGTCCAGCAGTTGAACGGGGATCCCTTTTACCACCAGGTGGGATTCCACCACGTCGCGGGTGGTGCCGGGCAGATCGGTGACGATGGCCCGATCCTGTCCTGACCAAGCATTGAGCAGGCTGGACTTGCCCACATTGGGCCTCCCGACGATGGCCACCTTCACCCCGGTGCGCAGCAGTTGTCCCCGTTCTGCCGTGGCCAGCAGAGCTTGGATCTGGGTTTGTATAGCTTGGAGCCGGGCCTGCCAAGCGGCAACATCCAAGGGGGGCAGATCCTCTTCAAAGTCGATGCGAGCCTCAATTTCTGCCAATAAACCCAGCAGCTCCTGGCGCAGGGCGCGAATGGATCCCCCTAACTTACCCTGCAAGCCTGCTAGGGCCATCCGGGCCGCCTGAGGGGAGCGGGCCGCCACCAGATCGGCCACACTCTCGGCCTGGGTGAGGTCAATGCGGCCATTCAGAAAAGCGCGCAGGCTAAACTCCCCCGGCTGAGCCAGCCGCGCCCCCTGCCGCAGGCATTGTTGCAACGTGGCCTGAACCACCATGATGCCACCGTGGCAATGCAGCTCTGTCACATCTTCGCGGGTGTAAGAACGGGGGGCCTGCATCCAAACGGCCAGCGCTTCGTCTAGGATTTGGCCTTTCTCATCGTGGATCCAGCCGTAGAGGAGCCGATGGCTCTCCCAGACTGCGTTGCGGCGGGCAGGGGTAAAGATGGCTTGGACAATGGGAAGGGCTCGTGACCCGGAAAGGCGCACAATCCCCACACTGCCCTGTTCAGGCACCACCGCAGTGGCAATGGCAGCGATCGTATCGGCCAGTGGGGCAGTCGGATCCATCTTGAATGAAGCCCTGAGGGAGTTCGAGCAGCCGTTGGATTACAGATCGGCATCCACCGATTACCAAAAAACTGGGTTTAAAGCCCTGCCCTTCTAGGACGACTTTTATCTCGTTAGACCTGCGCTAAAGTGTGCCCATGCGCGTTCCAGAAGCCAAGCTCCTCAACGGCACAGCCCAGCAGTACCAAGCCTTGGACGAGGCCATCCGCACTGCCCAGTTTATCCGCAACAAATGCCTGCGCCACTGGATGGATAACCAGGGGGTTGGCAGAGCTGCCCTCTATGCCCTCTGCAAGAACTTGGCCAGAGAGTTCCCCTTCGCCCAGAAGCTTAACTCCTCTGCCCGACAAGCCAGCGCGGAGCGAGCTTGGTCTGCCATCTCCACCTTCTACCGCCGCTGCCAGAACCAGGAAGCCCAAAAAGGCTGTCCCCAGTTCCAGAAACACTGTCGCTCTGTGGAGTACAAAGTCTCCGGCTGGAAGCTGGCAGCAGATAGGATGTCCCTCACCTTCACAGATGGCTTCCAAGCAGGCACCTTTGCTCTGTATTGCAACGGCGAGGTGCGGCAGGACATCCTCACCCTGAAAATCAACCGGTGCGGGTGGTGCGGAGAGCCGATGGCTACTACGCCCAGTTCTGCCTGGACGTGGAGCGTCAGGAGCAGGTGGAGTCCACCGGCCAGGTGGCGGGGCTGGATGTGGGCTTGATGCACTAACAAGGTAGAGTGCCCCAAATTCTTGCGTCGTGCCAAGAGGAGGTTGAAGCGACACCAGCGGAGGTTAAGTCGGAAGTATAGGAAGGGGATCAAACCCCAATCTAAGAACTACCCAAAGCAGAGGAAGCGACTGGGCAAGGTGCATCTCAAAGTCCAGCGCCAGCGCAGAGACTGTGTCATCAAGGTGACCCGGTGCGTGGTACTCGCCTACGGCGACGCGGAGCGCTTTGTCTCACGACATTGTGGCGTATGAGGACTTGCCGGTGCGCAACTTGGTGAGGAACCACCACTTGGCCAAGGCCATTCGCGATGCCAGTTGGAGTTTATTCACCGGATGGCTGGACTATACGGAAAGGTCTTCAACGAATAAAGGCAGCCAGATTTCTTAGGGCTTCGTTGTCCATCCAGGAAGGGGGCACAGGACGTCATTCATAGATAGAATCCGAGCCATCGTAGCTACGGGGATCCCGCTGGTACTTCATCAAGGCTTGAAGGGTATCTCGGGGTGGAGTAGAACCGCGCAAGTCCTTCAAAGAGAGGGAAATGTTGGGAGCCGACAAGGTGGCACCGCCCACATGACAATTCGAGCAGGCGGACTGAAAACGATTTTTGACATCCTTGACATACTCCCCTGCCCAAAGGCAGGAGATTCTGGTTCCTGGCTCTGCGACAGCACTTACCGTGTTGGGCTGCCCCTCTACGACAGCGGTGCTCATCTCCCCAGGCATTCCCCCTTGCGGGGCAGTTCCCTAAACCCAGTTTTCTTGGTAAGGATGAATGCGAGCCGCCACCGGACTGGCCAGCCCCAGCCACAACAAGGCCAGGATCCCGACCTAGGCCTAGAGGCGAGACGGGATCCGCCATCTCATAGGCAACTTCTGATCCAGATGCGGCATTAGAGATAGGCTGATAGGTCGCTGTGGCTTTCGCTCTTGGTACCACCCCAGCCGGGAACGGTCTTGGCCTGCACCAGAATGTAGCCCGCAATCAGCTTCAGATCCTCGTCGGTGAGGTTGCGCAGACGTGGATACTCACTGGTGAGCTGGGTGTTGGGGTGATACTCCAACAGAGACTCTACCCCGTCATAGGTGACTGGATTCTTGATGTAATCCACAATCGCCAGCACATTATCCCGTGGGGGAGTTGCCCCCTCCAGATCCGAAAGCTTCAAGCTCACATCCGGGTTGGGATAGGTCTGGCCGCCCACATGGCACTGGGCGCATGCGGTGTTGAATAGCTTCTTCCCTTTGGCCAACTGGGCTTCGGTAAAGGTAATAGACTCAGTTGGCGACAGAGCCACCGCAGGAATATCCTTAGCTGCAAACACTGGAGCCAGACCCCAGCCAAACCCAGCCATCAACGCAGCCAACAGCAGGACAAGCAACCGACGACGCGCTGGCGCAAACACCTTCTGAAAAGAAAAAGCTTTGCTAAACATGGTTCTCCGTAGATCAGCCTAGAAAGAGGAGAGGTGGGCTCCACTCCAGCCACAAACCCGACAACAGGATCAAGAATAGACCATTAAGAGATCATTTGCAGATGGGATCCGGGATAGTTTTCCAATGGTTCCATTTGCCTTTGGTGTTAAGTTTGATTACGGAGCTATGGCCTGTTGGGAGTCTGTTGGCCGAGAGCTGACTTGGCCACAGCCCAGTCGAGAGAACTGAGCAGGTAATGAGCAGGTAATATAGAGCTTGGCTTGCTTGCCTGGCAACCTCAGAGCAGGAGAATACGGCAGACTCCGTTCCAGGTTTTCCCCATGTCCTCTATCCGATTCCAGCCGTTGCGGGTGGCTTTCACCTGTGCGGATCCCAGTCAAGTGCAAATGCCCGTTGCCGATTTGCTGGCGGCCTTGCCGGCCTCACCGCTTCTGACCTACACAGACCCGGAAGCAGCGGACTTGCGGGTAGAGCTGTTGCCCGATGCCACTTATCACTTTTACCGGCGGGGGGAAGAGGTGGCTCTGGCGGCCTTCCGGATCCCGGTGAAGAAGCTACTGGCCCTGCCTCGCAAGCTGGTGCGGCTGTTGGAGCACGTGGCTGCTTTTGGTAATCTTTTGAACCTGCAACCTGCCAGCGATGCGCTGAGCAGCATCTTGGAAGTGGAATTTCTCCAACTGGAAACCCCGGCCAGCAGCTCTGCCCCTGCCGAAGTGAGCCCTCTGCCGCGGGATCCCCAAGGGAAAGTGCAAATCCAAGCAGGCCGCAACCTGGCCATTGCCTTGAGAAACAGAGCCCCCACTCCAGTGCATGTTTATGTCACCGTCTTTGACGAGCGGCGGTACAGCGTGGATTTGGTTTACCCCTATCAACCAGATCTGCCTGCCCGTTTACGCCCCAACGAGAGCCTGCTGATTGGCTCTGGCCCCCGCTACCTGCTGCAGATGCAGCTGCCAGAAGGAACAGACGTAGCGGTGGATCGCTTCAAAATCTGGGTCAGCAGCACCAGCATGCAGCCAGGCATTATGGTGATGCCCCCTCTGGGGCAACGGCTGGAACCTCCCACAGAAGATCCCTACGGGGCCGGATCCCGCCTGGATCGGGAAGTCCGGCTGGCCATTCTGGGCAAAGCAGGCAGCACTCCCATGCCAGCTTTTGCCGAGGATCCCTGGTGGTGTATGGAACAAGCTGTCAAGATTGTAGCCTAGCTAGCTTTTGTCAGGTGCTCTTTCGGACATGACTTTTCAGAATTTTGATAAAGGTCGGCTCAACATCGTCAACGCCGATTACTGACAGCTTATAACTGGAAGACAGGCTAATTTTCTTATCCTGATCAACATCAGTCAAGACTACAAAAGCCTGATTCTGCTGAAGACCAAGCCTGGAAGCCAACCAAGAGTACTTGTCTATACTTTCATAATAATCACCCGTTTTGGATTCTACCCAGTAAAACTTATCATTGACATAAAAGAATAAATCTATTTCAAAATCATTTCCATTCGGCAAAGTAACTTGAGTATTCATGATGTAAGAAAAACTGATCTTTTTGCCTTGCTGACTGGCAATCTTTACTAGCTTTTCTTTGACATATCGCTCCAGCCATCCTCCTGATAGAAAGTTCAATGCATTTGGGTCTCTGCTCGGCTTTGCTTCTAAAATAAATCTAGGAGACTTCAAATAATGGTACTCCTCCAAGAAGGCGATACTACAGAGCATATTCGCAAGTTGGCAACTATCTGATACTACCTGGTTTGGCTCGTCTTTCAGAATCAGGGAGAAAGCCTCTCCTTCGTTCATGTTTGACTTTATCGACTTGTAGAGTTTTCTAATTGAATAATATCTATCTCCCATAAAGTTGGATATCTGATTTAGCTTGCTGTTCAGTTTGCTACCAACCCTACTTGCTTCCTTGGTTTCCAAGCTTTTAATTCTTATTCCTTTAGACCACAGAAATAAAGCTAACCTCAACTTCAACTTATCACGGCTGATATGATCAATGACTTCCTGGGAACTTTCCTCAAGCGCTTTGACAACAGCAACTTCTTGTGAGTCCCAACTTACTGCTTGATTTGTCGCTCGAGGAAGCTCAAGCCTTTGAAGATTAGGCTGTAGTTCCTGATGAATGTCTTCCGCTCTTTCCACTCGGCTGGCCAAGATGGTTCTCTGTTCATTCGGATGCCTGTCACGTTGAGACATACCTGTAGATGAGGAGATAACTTTTGTAGTTTCTCGCTTCCATCTCCTTGACCTAAGCCTAACTCCTATCAAGATGCCGATGGCTATTCCAACTAACAAAGCTAAAATTAAATCCATTGGATTTAGTCCCGATCTTTGTCGTCGTTACCTTTGGCTTGAGTTGACTAGACTACCCGCTTGTCTCAACATGATAGGGGGAGGTGAGCGAATTTTCAAGTGGAGGGGGCTTGCCCCTGACCGCAGAGAAGCTAGGTGCGAATGAGGGATCCCAGCCAGCCTTGCTGAAGAGCTTCTTGAGTAGGAGTCAGTTCAGGCAATACCTCCAACCTATAGACATCAGGCCGAGGGGGATCCAACGGGATCCAGAAATGTTTCAACTGATCGGCTTGAAAAACGCTCAAACAAATGATCTGGTGGGGCTGATAGGCCGTCAAGCGTTCCGCCAAGTTGGCAGCGCTCACCCTGAACCCATCCAGGGCCACCAGCTCATCGCCGGCCCAGATGCCCGCTTTTTGCGCCGGGGATCCCATCTCTACTGCGCTGATGCGATTGCCCTCGCCGTTGAAATTGAGGCCCAGGTATGGGATGGGGTTGGGGCGGCTGAAGTGGGCTTTAAGGGTGAGGCCAAAGGGGTGTAGGTAAGTGTTGTAGTCTAGCTCTTCCGTGCCTTCCACATAGGCGGAGAAAAACCGGCCAAGATCGGCACCGGCTGCCCGCTCAAACGCCTCCCGCAAGTCTTGGTCGCTGTAGCCCTTCTCTGACCGACCAAAGCGCTGCCACAGATCCTGCAAAGCCGTATCCAGGGATCCCTGACCGCCGGAAAGGTGGCGAATGTGCAGATCCAGCAGCCAACAGACCAAAGCCCCCTTTAAGTAATAAGAAACCTGGCTGTTGAGGGTGTTTTCGTGGGGGCGGTAGAGTTTGATCCAGGTGTCGAAGCTGGACTCCCGCAGCGATTGCACGGCCCGGCCCGGAGTACGCTGCAAGCGACCAATCTGTTCGGAAAGAATCTTCAAGAAATCGCCGGCACTGAGGATCCCTGCCCTCAATAAGATGACGTTTTCGTAATAGCTGGTCGCCCCCTCACAAAACCACAGACATTCCAGATAGTTTTCTTGGTTGTAATCGATCTTTTCCAATGCCAGAGGACGCAGACGCTTGACATTCCAGGCATGAAACAACTCGTGGGCCATCAGAGCCAAAAACCGACGATAGGACTCTGGCTGATGCAGCTCCAGCCCAGAGTAAAGAAGGGTGGTGCTGTACTTGTGCTCAAGGCCACCAAATCCTCCCGGCGACAAATGCACGATAAACCAGTAACGGTCATAGGGTAGCCCACCAAAAAATGCGGCTGTGGTTTCGACAATGGCCTTGGCATCGGCAACGGCCCGATCGACATCCAGAGTGCCCGACCCCCAAACCACAAGGTAATGGGGGATCCCTTCCACCTCAAACGATTGCACTCGATGTGGACCCACCTCCACCGGGCTATCCACCAGCTCGTCATAGTCCTCTGCCACAAAAGACTGGCCGGAAGTGGGATCCTCAGAAGGAGAGGTCAAGGGCCGCAAACTGGTGGCGATGTGCCAATCCGGCTTGGGGGGGATCACCGTCAAAGTGTAGGGTTCCCGCTCGCGACCGGGCACGTAGAGGAAGAGCGCTGCCCCGTTGAAATAGGCGTGGGTCAAATCCAGATGGTTTGTGCGCACCGTCAGCTCATAGGCATAGACCCGATAGCACACCTTCACAGCAGAAGAACCCGGCGGATCGATTTGCCAGGTATTCTTATCCACCTTCCGCCAGGCCAAAGGGATCCCTTGCTCGGTTGCCGCCTGAAACTCCTGTACATGACGGGCATACTCCCGCACCAAGTAGGATCCCGGCGTCCACACCGGCAGTCGCAGCCGCAAAGGCACCTCTGGATCCACCTCTTGGATCTGCAGTTCCACCTCCAGCAGGTGATTGGCCGGATCCGGCATCCGCACTGTGAAATGCTGGCGGCTCAGTTGAGAAGGTGCAGCAACAACAGCCTCCGGGCTCCCCATAGATAGATAGAATGTTCCAACCCACTCCACTCTCTACCGCCAAGGGCCGACGCAACCCCCAGCGACAATGGCTCCTATCCTAACCTCTGCCTTTGGCTGGAGAGCAGCAACGAGACTTAAAAATGTAGCGCGTGCTACAAAGATACCTAGGCAGAACCTTCTACTTTAGGGTAAATCTTGGTATCCTCGTAGATTCTGAAGTCAATGGGTTGCAACCTAGCCTAATGCTTCTAGATTGATCTTAGTAGGTTGATCTTAGGTATAAACTGACCTTAAAAGGTTGATGAGTATGGCGGTGGCCGTAGCGGAAAAATCTCTGATCACAGCCTTCAAGCAATTGGGAGGCCCTCACCATCCTCCGGTTATCGAAACGTTTGAGCGCGGGAAGACCATTTTTTTTCCAGGGGATCCGGCGGAGCGGGTTTACTTTTTGGTAAAGGGAGCCGTTAAGCTCTCGCGGGTCTACGAAATGGGAGAGGAAATCACCGTTGCCCTCCTGCGGGAAAACAGCATCTTCGGCGTGCTCTCCTTTATCACGGGACAGCGCTCCGACCGCTTTTATCACTCGGTGGCTTTTACACCTACCGAGTTACTCTCTCTGCCGATCGAGCAGGTGGAAAAATCCTTGCAGGAGAACGCCGAACTGGCCATGTTGCTGGTTAAAAGCCTGTCGTCTCGTATCTTGCAAACGGAGATGATGATCGAGACGCTGGCTCATCGCGACATGGGATCCCGTCTGGTCAGCTTTTTGTTGATTCTCTGTCGCGATTTCGGGGTGCCTGGCCCAGATGGGGTCACCATCGATCTCAAGCTGTCTCACCAGGCCATTGCCGAGGCCATTGGCTCAACCCGCGTCACCATCACCCGCCTGTTGGGAGAGCTGCGCAAGAAGAAGTACATCTCCATTCACAAGAAGAAGATCACCGTACACGACCCGATGCGGCTGAGCCATCGCTTTGCCTAGAAGGAAGAGGAGAACACCTCCTGAGTAGCACCTTGCCCAGGCAAACCCCGCTCGACGGCTAGTTGAAGCTCTGGCCGGCCTATGTTCAATCTACTGCTGCAGCCTTGAAGAATCTCTGTGCCCGAAGGACAGACTTAAAGTTTTCTGGAAGCTGACCGGATCGCGGGCAAGAATCTACTAGTCTATGGGGGGATCTGGCTTTGGCCAGAGCTATCTAGCCAATTGCTGAGGTGTAACTGTGGAAACGGCCATCGAGTGGATTACCGCCCATGAGATCCTCGACTCGCGAGGGCGTCCCACCCTAGAAGCCCTGGTGGGTCTAGCCAATGGGGCGACGGGCTTGGCGCAGGTTCCCAGCGGCGCTTCGACCGGTACCTTTGAGGCCCATGAGCTGCGGGACGGGGATCCCAAACGCTACGGCGGTAAGGGTGTGCTGAGGGCGGTGGAAAACATCCTTGGCCCCATCCAGTCGGAGCTGCAGGGAGAAGATGCCCTCAACCAAGCCCGTATTGACCAGTTGCTGATCGACCTGGACGGCACCCCCAACAAGTCCCGCCTGGGGGCCAACGCTATTTTGGCAGTTTCTCTGGCGACAGCCAAAGCGGCTGCGGAAGCAGTGGGCTTGCCTCTTTACAAATACCTGGGGGGGCCCTTTGCCAACCTGCTGCCGGTGCCGCTGATGAACGTGCTCAACGGCGGCGCCCACGCCGACAACAACGTCGATATTCAAGAATTTATGCTTGTGCCCATTGGAGCGGCCAGCTTTCGCGAGGCGCTGCGCTACGGGGCTGAGGTGTTTGCGGTACTAAAACAAGTGCTGCAGCAGAAGGGGCTGTCCACCGGTGTGGGGGATGAAGGGGGGTTTGCTCCTGATCTCGACTCCAATGCGGCGGCTTTGGATCTGCTGATGACGGCTATTGAACAGGCAGGCTACAAACCGGGAGCAGATATCGCCTTGGCCTTGGATGTGGCCGCCAACGAGCTGCTGCAGGATGGGCAATATCACTTTGAGGGCAAAGCCCACAGCGCGGCTGATATGGTGGCTTACTACCAGCAACTGCTGGCCAACTATCCCATCCTTTCCATTGAAGATGGGCTAGCGGAAGAAGACTGGGCCGGTTGGCAAGCCATGACCGCTCAACTGGGATCCCGGGTACAGCTGGTGGGAGATGACCTGTTTGTAACCAACCTGACCCGCCTGCAAAAGGGTATCGACAGCGCCGCCGCCAACGCCATTTTGATCAAGCCCAACCAAATCGGCACCCTGACGGAGACCGTCTCGGCCATCCAATTGGCAGTTCAAGCCGGCTTTCGCACCATCATCAGCCACCGCTCTGGCGAGACGGAAGACACCACCATTGCCGACTTGGCGGTGGCCACCCGTGCCGGGCAGATCAAAACCGGATCCCTCTGCCGCAGCGAGCGCATTGCCAAGTACAACCAACTGCTGCGCATCGAAGACGAGCTGGGGGAAGCGGCAGTTTATGCCGGTCGGGTGGGCCTGGGTCCTAGAGCTCGCTAACTTCCCGTTCCGTCCCAGGGGATCCCTAGCACCTGCACCAAAAAGGCCCAGCGGTCGGCAGCTTCCTCAATCAGCTTGCTGGTGGGCTTGCCGGCCCCGTGCCCTGCCTTGGTGTCGATGCGGATGAGGATGGGCTGGGATCCCCCCTGGGCTGCCTGCAGGGCAGCGGCAAACTTGAAGCTGTGGGCGGGCACCACCCGGTCGTCGTGATCTGCGGTGGTGATCAGGGTGGCGGGATAGGCAGTGCCGGGCTTGAGGTTGTGCAGAGGGGAATAGGCGTAGAGGGCCTTGAATTCCTCCGGGTTCTCCGGGGATCCGTACTCGGAGATCCAGGCCCAGCCGATGGTGAACTTATGAAAGCGCAGCATGTCGAACACCCCCACTGCCGGCAGGGCCGCTGCAAACAGCTCCGGCCTCTGAACCAGGCAGGCCCCCACCAGCAGGCCGCCGTTGCTGCCGCCGGAGATGGCCAACTTGGCGGGGTTGGTGTAGCCATGGGCTATCAGCCACTCGGCAGCGGCAATAAAGTCGTCGAACACCTTTTGCTTGTTGAGCTTGGTGCCCGCCTGGTGCCACTCTTCTCCGTACTCGCCGCCGCCGCGCAAACTTGGCTGGGCATAGACACCGCCCATTTCCAGCCAGGCCACCAGACCCACTGAAAAGCTGGGGGTAAGAGAGATGCCAAAGCCGCCGTAGCCATACAGCAGAGTGGGGTGATCCCCTGTCCGAGCCAGGCCGCGGCGGTGGACAAGAAACATGGGGATGCGGGTGCCATCTTTGCTGGTGTAGAACACCTGCTGCACCTCGTAGGCCTGGGGATCGAAATCCACCTGGGGCTGACGGAACAGGGTGCTGGTGCCGCTGGTGAAATCGTAGCGGTAGATGGTGGGCGGGGTGGTGAAGCTGGTGAAGGTGTAGAAGGTCTCGGTGTCGTAGCGCTTGCCGCCAAAGCCGCTGGCGGATCCCAGCCCGGGCAGCGGGATTTCTCCTAGGTAGGTGCCGTCTAAAGCAAAGGTCTTGATCTGGGTGTGGGCGTCTTTGAGGTAGAAGGCCACAAACTGATTGTTGATCAAGCTAACCCCCTGCAGGGTCTCCTCCGCCTCGGGGATCACCTCCTGCACCCGGTCAGGCTGCTCCAAGTCGATGGCCACCAGTCGCCGCCGAGGAGCTTGGCAGTCCGTCAACAGCCAAAAGCGGGATCCGTCGTTGCCCACGAAGCTGTATTCGGCCTCAAACTCGCGGATGAGCTCTACTACAGGAGACTGGGGATCCCGCAAGTCTTTGTAGAAGATGAGGTTTTTGGGATCCGTGCCCCGCCAGACGGAGATGATGAGGTAATTCCCATCTTCAGTAACCCCGCCGGCAAAGCCCCACTCTTTTTGGTCGGGGCGGTGATAGACCAAAACATCTTCTGACTGGGAGGTGCCCAGGCGGTGGTAGTAGAGCTTCTGGAAGTAGTTGACGCTTTCGTATTCGCTGCCGGGGGCCGGTTCGTCGTAGCGGCTGTAGAAAAATCCTTGCCCATCCAGCGTCCAGCTCGCCCCGGAAAACTTGACCCAGCGGAGGTGATCCGGCAAATCCTCGCCGGTTTCGATGTCCCGCACCTTCCATTCTTGCCAGTCGGAGCCGGAGCGGGAGAGACCATAGGCCAGATACCGCCCATCACGGCTGATGGCAATGCCCGATAGAGCCACCGTACCGTCTTCCGAGAAGGTGTTGGGATCCAGCAAAACCCGCGCCTGGCCCTCTAGACTTTCTTGGGTGTAGAGAACGCTCTGGTTTTGCAGGCCGTCGTTTTTGAAGTAGAAGTAGCGGCCCCCTTCTTTGAAGGGCTGGCTGTATTTTTCATAGTTCCAGAGCTGGGTCAGGCGTTCTCGGATCCGCTGCCGGGCTGGGATCTGCTGCAAGTAGTTAAAGGTAAGGTGGTTTTGCGCCTCAATCCAGGCCCGCGTCTGCTCCGAATCCAGATCCTCCAGCCAGCGGTAGGGATCCGGTACCGCCTGCCCGTGGTAGATGTCGACAACGGTGGGATCCGGATAGCTGGGCGGGTAGTTGAGCATGAGACCTAAGCGCTAGAGACCCATTCCACTATGGCAGAGGAGAAGCCAAAAACCCACTCTCCGGCCTTTGCCAGGCATGCTCGCTATAGTGGAAGCCGAGTTGCGGGATAGATTCTGTGTTGCAGGCTTCTCCTTTCTTCCAGGCCGGGCGGATGGGCGCCTATCCCCTGGGCTCAGGCTGCTATCACTTCTCGGTGTGGGCGCCCTTGGTTGAGCAGGTGGAGCTGAAGCTGCTCAGCCCTGTCCAACGTTGCTTTACTCTAGTGCGGGATGAGCAGGGCTATTGGCAGGGGGAGGTGGACGGGATCCCACCTGGGCCAGTGGACTACCTCTACCGCCTGCACACCTCAGCAGGGGTAGTGGAGCGGCCGGATCCCGCTTCCCGCTGCCAGCCCTACGGCGTCCACGGCCCTTCGCGGGTGGTGGATCCCCACTTCGACTGGCAGGATCAGGGGTGGAAGGGGATCCCCCTGTCTCAGTGGATCCTCTACGAGCTGCATGTAGGCACCTTTACCCTCGAGGGCACCTTTGCTGCTCTGATCCCTCGCCTGCCGGAGTTGGTGGAGTTGGGGGTAAACGTGCTGGAGCTGATGCCGGTGGCCCAGTTTCCAGGAGAGCGCAACTGGGGCTACGACGGCGTCTACCCCTACGCGGTGCAGACCAGCTATGGAGGAGCGGCAGGCTTCAAAGCCCTAGTCAATGCCTGCCACCAACTGGGTTTGGCCGTCATCTTGGATGTGGTCTACAACCACCTGGGGCCGGAGGGGAACTACCTGCGGGATTTTGGCCCCTACTTCACCGACAAGTACCACACCCCTTGGGGGGATGCCCTCAACTTCGACGACCGCTATTCTGACGGCGTGCGAGAGTTTTTCCTACAAAACGCCGAGTACTGGCTGGAGGAGTTTCATCTCGATGGGCTGCGGCTGGACGCGGTGCATGCCATCTACGACTTCAGCGCCTACCCCTTCTTGCAGGAATTGGCAGAGCAGGTGGATGCCCTAGAAGCTCGCACTGGCCGGCCCAGGGTTCTCATTGCCGAAAGCGACCTCAACGATGTCCGCCTCATCACCCCCCGAGAGCAAGGGGGCTACGGGCTAGATGCCCAGTGGTGCGATGACTTCCACCACTCACTTCACACCCTGCTTACCGGGGAAAAGACAGGCTACTACCAGGACTTTGGCGAATTGGAGCACCTGGCCAAGGCTTACCGGGAGAGCTACGTTTATTCTGGCCAGTACTCCTGCTACCGCGCCAGGCGTCACGGCAACTCCGCTGTTGGGCGACCGGGATCCCAATTTGTTGTCTGCATTCAAAACCACGACCAGGTGGGCAACCGCAGGCTGGGAGAGCGCCTTAGCCAGCTCACCTCTTTCGAGGGCCTCAAATTGGCTGCCGCTGCCCTGCTGCTAGCTCCCATGCTGCCGCTGCTATTTATGGGGGAAGAGTATGGGGAAGTGGCGCCATTTCTGTATTTTGTCAGCCACGGGGATCCCGACCTGGTGGAAGCGGTACGACAGGGACGCCGCCGCGAGTTCAGCGCCTTTGCCTGGCAGGGAGAGCCGCCGGATCCCCAAGCTGAAGAGACTTTCTTGCGCTCCAAGCCGAATTGGGAGTTGAAAAAAGCCGGTCACCACCAGGTTCTCTGGAAGTGGTACCAGACCCTGATCCGGCTGCGCAAAACCCAACCGGCTCTCCAGCACTTGGAGCGGGATGGAGTGGAAGTGGAGCTCTTTTCCAACTCTGGCCTTGCCCTGCACCGCCGCCACGGATCCCAGTCTTTGCTTGCCCTTTTCAACTTCAGCCCCAATCAGGCGGTCACCTATGCCCATTGGCCCGGCGGCACCTGGGAGAAGCTTTTGGATAGCCACGAGGCCCAGTGGTTGGGAAAGGGATCCTCTCTGCCCGCCGGAAGCCAAGGAGATCTTGTGGAGGTACCGCCCTATGGGGTGGCGGTGTACGGTCAGAACCCCTAAAAGAGGTAATCCCGGCCGCAGCCGTAGCGCCAAGCCTCGCGGCGCCGTCTCCAGAAGTAGTCCTGGGGGTTGGTTTCCGGCTCCGGGCGATCTGTTAGCCTTTGCAGCAGCTCGTAGAGGCCAAGGGCGCCAAAGTGGCCCGCCCATGCCACCAGCTCCGGCAACCCCAACCGAGGCAAAAGTCTGGCTACCAAGCTGGGATCCCGACGCGTCACCCCCCACAGGGCCTGGGCCAAGCCGCCAAACTGCACCACATCCTGCAAAAAGGGCTGCACCACCTGAGGGCCAGCGGCAACCATGGCCGCAAACACCCTGCTCAACAGGCGGTTAATGCTATTGGGATCCCAACTTTTGTTCTGCAGAGGGGGAATCATGGCCTTCTGAAATAGCCAGGTCACGGCCAAGTTGGGCTGGTAGGGTTGCAGCAGGGCCAGGGCTGCCTGGTTCAACTGCCGTTGCGCCAGGGCCTCGTGGATCCCCTGCTGTAGGCGATCCAGGTGGCGCAACATGGCGCCAAAGCCGCCAAAGCTTAGAGGCGACTGGCTGCCACTGCTATCCCCCACCGCCAATAGGCGATCCCAGGGCAGTTGCAGCGGGCTGCGGCGGTAGGCGGGGAAAACGCCACATAGCTTGCGCACCCAGCGGATCTGGGCCAGCTCCACCCCCTGGTAGGCTGGCAGCAGCCGGCAGTAATCCCGCCAGAGCTGCTCTAGACTAGGCCGCCGGGGATCCTGGTCGCAGTAGGTAAAAAGATAGGTGGTGCGCCCATCGCGGGCAGGGAAAGCTTCCCAAAAGGGCTGGTAGCCGTTCTGGGCTGGGGTAAAGCTGTAGAAGAGATCTCCCGTGGGTTGGTCGGGCAGCCCCTGGGCACAGGATCCCACCACCAGACAGACGCTATCTGGCGGCTGCCCTTGGCGAGCCTGGGCCGCGATGGGCGAGCGGTGCCCCATGGCATCCACCAGCAGTTGAGCACGGATCTGTCCCTTGGTGGTCTGGAGGCAGATCCCATCGGGGTGAACGGTGGCACTTTGAAAGGCAGTCTGCTCCCACACTTGGCCCCCCCAGGCCAGGAAATGCTGCTTGAGGAACTCCAGGAGGCTGACTGGATCCACGCCCACATTCAGCACTCCCTCCACCCACCAGTGGGGGCCCTCCCCAAAGCCAATCCGCCCCCTCGGGTAGTGGGTAACCTGGACTGCCTCCCACTCGGGCGGGGTAAGCAGCTCCAGCTCTAACAACACCTGCAGCTCCTGGTGTGAGGTGTTCCACTCCTGCTCCCGCCCCCGCAGGATCCCGCGCTCCAGCAGGATCACCCGCCAGCCCCGCTTGGCCAAAGCCGCTGCCAAGAAGATCCCCAGGGTGCCACCGGCAATGACAACATCCACCTCCCAGCTGCCCAAGCTCTGGGAAGCCTGCTGCACGACTGTCGGCGGTAACTCCCTCCGCCTCTGCCGCAGGGATCCCCACCAGGCATCCGAGGCGGGCAAGGCTTCCGGCAGGGGGACAACTTCAGCCATCGGCAGGAGGAACCCACAAGACCATCCTCTTCACCCTAAATCAAGCCCCGACTTTTGAGGCGACGGTGGAGCAAAAGCAGCGTATCCACCTCGCCGACATTGCCCGGAAACAACACCACCGGCAGGTTGGGAAAGCGGGGATGATCGGACGGGGTGATCACCATCGAGATCCCAGGGTAGACTTGCCCTAGCAGACGCACCGCCGGCAAGTTGAGGCCAACGCTGAGGGTGTCGTTGGAGGTGATGCCACCCTTGCTGATGAGATAGCCGATCCCTTCTGGCAGCCCCTGCACCACACCCATCAACAACCGGGAAACCTTCTGCCCAAAAGCTAGGCGCATTTCTACGGCGTCCTTTTCGAACGTCAGTTCCTCTCGGCTGGTGTAGACCACCGGCGTCAGACCCTGCTCATAGGCGCTGTGAACTTGGGCCAGGATCCCAGGCAGCAGCTCCGCGTCGGGATCCAATAGTCGCCTCACCTCCACCTCGATGCCTTGGGTTTCAGGCTCCTGCAGAAGGCGGGCCAACTGCTGGCTGGACTTTTGCACGTGGGATCCCACGATCACCACCCCCGGTTGAGAGGAGCGAACAAACTGCCCCATCTGTTCCGGGGGAACGGGTTGTGGCGGCAACTGGGCCAAAGCCGTCAAGAGGCTGGCGGCGCTGCGGAACAAAAAGCGCTTCCCCTGCTCTATAGCCGCCCAAACATCCTGGGCAAAGCGATCCAGATCCGCCTGGGTTTCTCCATCCACCACACAGCAGACATTCCCCTCCAGACTCAAAAGCCGCTCCAGACAGCCGGCGCGAATCTGCTCTAGGGTCAATCGCTCCACCTGCTCAGCCCGGATCCGCCCCTGGGTTTTCTCCTGCACATAGTCCGGCAAATAGCTGTGGTGGTAGCCAAACACCGCATCCCGAGCAAACTCCGTCTCATGCACCGGCACCCAGCGCTCCCCCACCCGTAGGTAGTGGACACTGTTGCGGGTGATGCGCCCTCCCTCAAAAAAGGCCGGCACCAGAAAATGGGCATCAAAAGGCCCCAGCTCCGCTGCCATCACATCGGTTTCCAAGGGGTAGTGCCCCCGCAAAGTCGAGTCGGAGCGGCTGACGAAAATAGCCTGCTCACATCCCAGCTCCGCCATCACCTCCTTCAACGCCCCACATACCGACCGCGTCACCTCTTCGGCCTTGGCCGGCGGCAGGGATCGGGTGTTGGTGAGGATAAAGCGAATTGGCGAGCTATCCTGCAACCCCAGCTTCAAAGTCTGCGGATCCCAGCGGGTGAGGAGCAGGCAACTGTGAACGGTTTGGGATCCGGTGGGATCATCGTCCAACACAATGATGGGGGGAAGAGCCATGAGACCGTCTCAATCGACAAAGCAACCCGAGAACTCCAGAGGACGAATCCCCCTCAGAGGGCAACCGCTGTTCTCATCTTCGCCTAAGTTGGCCGTCTTCTCTGCCCTTATTCCAGGCGAAGTTTGCCATGATTGAGATCAACTGGCTCTGTTGAATCCAAAACGACTGCAGACATTTCCCCCCTGCCCACATTCATGGGAGAAAGCCATGGGGCAAGCCGAGCTGCAACTTCACATCAAACGGGTACAGCAGGACGTGCTGCGCATGGGGGCGCTGGTGGAAAAGTCGGTGGTCTTGGCCCAGCAGGCCCTGTTTGAACAGAACTTGGCCGCCGCCGAACAGGTGATCGCCCAAGACAAGCAAATTGACCGTTTTTATCGTCAAATCGAGAAAGACTGTATTAATTTGATTGCCTTGCGCTCCCCGGTGGCGCGGGATCTGCGCTGGATCAGTACCCTGATGCAACTGGTACGCGATCTGGAGCGGATTGGCGACTACGCCAAAGATTTGGCCGAAGTGGCCCTGCGCTTGGTCATGTACCCGCCGCCCCCGGAGCTGGGTCGTATTCGCGTGATGATGCAGCGCTGCCAGAAAATGCTCAGCCACAGCCTGGTGGCCCTGACAGAATTGGACGCCGACCTGGGCCGACAACTGAAGCGGGAAGACGACGCCGTTGATGAAGATTACACTAACCTTTACAATACGTTGGCGCAGCAGTCTGACATTCGCGGATCGGTCGAGCCTATTCTATTGATATTGCTGGCGATCCGTTACCTGGAGCGTCTGGCCGACCACAGCACCAACATCGGTCAGCGGGTAGCTTTTATCGTCACCGGCCAGCGTGACTAACGCCAACGGGTTGGGTCTTGCGATGTCTTAACCCCTCTTTTTCTTTTTTGCCAATACCCAAAATGGACTTCTCTCGAATTTTTCAGCATTTTCTCTCTCAGCCTCCCGATCAATTGACCGACAAAGATACTCTTCTTGCCCTCTTGCAGTCCCCCGACCCAGAAGCGCCGGAAATGCTCGAGATTGCCCTCGATGGCCTGGTGCGGGCCGGGTTTCTGGAACGACTAGGGGATCCCCCTCGCTATCGGCGCAAGCCGGACGAATCTTTGGTGGTGGGGCGTTTGCGCTGTTCCAGCAAAGGCTTTTGCTTCGCCATTCGGGACGAGCCGGGGGTGGAGGATGTGTACATCCACGGCAGCAACCTCAGCGGCGCCTGGAATGGGGATCAGGTGTTGGCGCGGGTCACCAAAGATGGCAACCGTCGCCGCAGTCCAGAAGGAGAGGTGGTGGCCGTTGTGGAGCGGGCCAATTCTGCCCTGGTGGGTCGCCTCAAACAGACGGAACAGGGTTTTCGGGTGGTGCCCTTGGACGACCGGCTGCTGTTCGAGCTGGCCCTGACGGAGGGATCCCCTGTCGAGCTGGCGGAAGGTCGGGTGGCCTATGTGGAGGTGGATCGCTACCCGCTGGGGGATCTACCCCCAACCGGAACCATTCGCAAAATCTTGGGCGACGGCCCAGAAGCCTCCATCGATGCAGATTTGGTCTGTTGCAAGTACGACCTACCGCAGGAGTTTCCCGCTCCAGTGTTGGAGGCAGCAGCAGCTCTGCCCAAAAAGCTCAGCCGCTCTGACCAAAAGGGCCGCCGCGATCTGCGCGATTGGTTTTGCATCACTTTGGAGCCTTTGGATCTGCAGCATCCCCACGGCTTGGAACCCAACGTGGCTGTTTCCTTGCAGCGGCAAGAGAATGACCACTGGCTGCTGGGGATCCACATTGCTGACGTGGCCCATTGGCTGGATCCCGACCACCCCTTGGAGCAAGAGGCTCAGCAGCGGACGGCCACCGTCTACCTCGATACGATGGTGCTGCCTCTCTTTCCGCCGGAGGTGCACAACCGCCTGGCTCTGTTGCCACAGCAGGAGCGCTTGGCCTATTCACTGCTAGTGACCCTCGACCCAGAAGGGGTGGTACAAAACTTCGAGATTTACCCCAGCCTGGTGCAATCGCGGGCTCACCTGTCCTATGGTCAGGTGCAGGCTCTTTTGGCCACCACCGCCGACTTGGGCCCCGACGAAGAAGTGCCGGAGTTGATGGCCCTGCTGCAAAATCTGCTGCGCCTCAGCCAGATCCTGCGGGCCAAACGTCACCAAGCGGGGGGATTTGACCTGCCCCTGTTGGATCTGCTCACCCCCCATTCTGCGGACGAAAGCGGCTACGGCCCCCTCTTGATCAGCGATCGCCTTAGCGCCCATGCCCTGATGACGGAAATTCTCCTGCTGGCCAACCAGACCTTAGGCCACCATTTGCGCCAGTTGGGGATCCCTTCTTTGGCCCGTGTGCAACCTGCCCCTGCCGCCGAGACCCTGCAGAGCTTTTTGCGCCTGGCCAATGCCATGAGGCTGGATTTGAATTTGCAAGATCCTGCCGTTGTAACCCTGGCGGACTGGCAGCGGATTTGTGCCCGCATCACCGCTCCCGATGTGTTGGCCTCTGGCGCGAGCCCGGCCTTGGTGGCGCAGATGCTGGCCACCTTGCCCCCGGTGGAGTATCGCCTCCAGCCTCTGGAAGAACACCTGGGCCATTTTGGCTTGGGCCTCAGAGAGCCCTACGCCACCTTCACGGCCCCCTTGCGCCGCTATGCCGACTTGCTCAATTTGCGTGCTCTGCACCTGGCCCTGAGCAAAGGACGCGATCGCCGCAGCCCTCGCTCCAAAACTGTGGTGGATCTGCACGGCCCCAGCGGCTACGGCCAAATCGACTGGCAAGTGTTGCCGCCAAAGGTGCAGGAGGAATGGCAGGCGTTTCTCCAGGCGCAACTGCCCAAAATTCAGGAGGGGTACCGGATCCGTCAGCAGGCGGAACGGGAGCTGATGGGCCTGAAGCGCTCTGAGTTCATGCAAAAGCACCTGGGAGAGGTGTTCCCCGGCCTAATCATCGGTGTCCAGAACTACGGCTTTTTTGTCCAGGTGGATCCCATCTTGGCGGAAGGCTTGGTGCGGGTCAGCACCCTGAAAAACGATTGGTACGAGTACCGCAGCCGTCAGCAGGCGCTGGTGGGACGCAAGAGTCGGCGCCAGTTTCGCCTGGGGGATCGGGTGGAGGTGCAGATTAAGAACGTGGATTACTACCGCCAACAAATTGACCTGGCGGTAATCGGGGAAGGCCGTCCCTACGAAGAAGAAGAATAAGGCGGGGATCCCTCCATGGATCGCAGCTGGAGAGGACGGTTGTTGCGAACTCTGGCTCTGGCAAAATAGGCGATACCTAGATCAGGAAGATCCTACCGGAGCTTCCGGCACCCAGCTCTACTGCCCCGAAAGAGTCCAGGGTGCTCCCTGTGTCTGTATTGCCTTCCTATACTGAGTAGCAAAGCTCTGCCGAACTTCTATGCAGCCCACCAATCCCAACCAATTTACCGAAAAAGCTTGGAGCGCCATTGTCCAGTCCCAAGATGTGGCCCGGCGGCACCAGCAGCAACAGTTGGAAACCGAGCATTTGCTGATCTCCCTTCTGGATCAAGAAGGGGGGCTCACCCAAACCCTCCTGCAACGGGCAGGTATCGATCCGAGGCTGGTGCGGGATAAAGTGGAAAGCTTCATCAACCAGCAGCCCAAGTTGGCGCGGGTGGATCAGCTCTACTTGGGTCGCGGCCTGGAAACCACCCTGGATCGGGCCGAGGAGTTTCGCAAAGAGTACGGCGATGATTTCATCTCGGTGGAGCACTTGTTTTTGGGATCCCTGCAAGATGAGCGGGTGGGCAAGCGGGTCTTGGCACCCCTGGGCCTGACGGTAGAGCGCCTCAAACCGGTCATCAAAGAGGTGCGAGGCAAACAGCGGGTCACCGACAAAAACCCCGAATCCCGCTACGAAGCCCTGGAGCGCTATGGCCGCGATCTCACCCAGGCGGCCCGCGAAGGGAAGCTGGACCCGGTGATCGGGCGAGATGACGAGATCCGCCGCGTCATTCAGGTGCTCTCCCGCCGCACCAAAAACAACCCCGTCCTCATCGGCGAACCCGGCGTGGGGAAAACAGCCATTGTGGAGGGCCTAGCCCAGCGCATCAACCGGGGAGATGTGCCGGAGTCTCTGAAAAACCGGCGAGTCATTGCTCTGGACATGGGCGCTCTCATTGCCGGGGCCAAGTACCGCGGGGAATTTGAAGACCGCCTCAAAGCTGTGCTCAAAGAGGTCACTGAATCCGAAGGCCAGATCATCCTCTTCATCGACGAGTTGCACACCGTTGTCGGCGCCGGGGCCGGCGAAGGGGCCATGGATGCCGGCAACTTGCTCAAACCCATGCTGGCGCGGGGCGAGTTGCGCTGTATCGGCGCCACCACCCTGGATGAATACCGCAAGCACATCGAAAAAGATGCGGCCCTAGAACGCCGCTTTCAGCCGGTGTACGTGGATCAGCCTTCGGTGGAAGATACCATCTCCATCCTGCGCGGCCTCAAAGAGCGCTACGAGCTGCACCATGGGGTCAAAATCAGCGACTCCGCCTTGGTGGCGGCAGCGGTGCTCTCCAACCGCTACATCTCCGAGCGCTTCCTGCCCGACAAAGCCATCGACCTGGTGGACGAGGCGGCGGCCAAGCTGAAAATGGAAATCACCTCCAAGCCCGTCGAGCTGGACGAGATCGACCGGCGCATCATGCAACTGCAGATGGAGGAGCTCTCCCTGAAAAAAGAAGATGATGCTGCCTCTAGAGATCGCCTCAGCAAAATTGAGCAGGAGCTGGCCAACCTGACGGAGCGACAACGGGAGTTGAATGCTCGCTGGCAATTTGAAAAAGAGGCTATCGAACGCCTGCAAAGCCTTAAAGCCGAGCGGGACGCCGTCAAGCTTCAAATCGAACAGGCTGAACAAAAATATGACCTCAACCGCGCTGCCGAGCTCAAGTACGGCAAGCTGATGGAATTGGAGCGGCAAATCCAAGAGCAGGAGGCTCACCTGGCCAAGCTGCAGACCAACGGCGAGCCGCTGCTGCGGGAGCAAGTGACTCCTGAAGATATCGCTGAGATCGTCTCCCGCTGGACCGGGATCCCAGTCACCAGCCTGATGGAGTCGGAAAAGCAGAAGCTGCTGCGCCTGGAAGCCCATTTGCACCAGCGGGTGGTGGGCCAAGACGAGGCGGTAGCCGCCGTAGCGGCAGCCATTCGGCGCGCCCGGGCCGGCATGAAGGATCCCAATCGCCCCATCGGCTCTTTCCTGTTCATGGGGCCCACTGGCGTGGGGAAAACCGAGCTGGCCCGTGCTTTGGCGGAGTTCCTCTTCGACACTTCCGAGGCGATGGTGCGCATCGACATGTCCGAGTACATGGAGAAGCACTCGGTCTCTCGTCTAATCGGAGCTCCTCCAGGCTACGTGGGCTACGAAGAAGGCGGGCAGCTCTCCGAGGCGGTGCGGCGACGCCCCTACTCGGTGGTGCTGTTTGACGAGGTGGAAAAAGCCCACCCGGATGTCTTCAACATCCTGCTGCAGGTGCTGGACGATGGCCGCATCACCGACTCCCAAGGGCGGACAGTGGACTTCAAAAACACCATCATCATCATGACCAGCAACATCGGCAGCGACCTCATCCTGGAAATTGGGGCCGATGAAAGCCGCTACGAGGAGATGAAAACTCAGGTGCTGGCCATGCTGCGGCACCACTTCCGACCGGAGTTCCTCAACCGGGTGGACGAGCTGATCATCTTCCACGCCCTCACCAAAGAGCAAATTCGCCAGATTGTCGGCCTGCAAATGCAGCGGGTGGAAAAGCTGCTGGCAGATCAGCAAATCGAGATCCTGCTCACCGAAGAAGCCAAGGACTACCTGGCAGAGGTGGGCTACGACCCAGTGTTCGGGGCCCGTCCCCTGAAGCGGGTGATCCAGCGGGAGATCGAAAATCCCATTGCCACCAAGCTGCTGGAAAACGAGTTCCTACCCGGCGACCGCATTTTGGTGGATGTAGCCAACGAGCGGTTGATCTTCCGCAAGATCGGCTCTCAGCCCAGCCAGGAGCCACCTGCTGCTGTGGCCGTCAGCTAAAGTGAGGGATCCTTCACAGAGTGATCACCTGGTCAGGTGGGTTGTTCTTCAACGCCTCGTAGAGGTCAGGGAAGCAGCCCACTTGCACCCCTTGCACTACATTTTTGGGAATGCACTGGGCCGGTTCCTTGCGCCCGCGTCCTTGGGCATCACACCAGCGGGGTTCCCCTTCGGCTAAGTTGCGCTCCAGGGCACACATGTCGCACATCATCAGCAGGATGTTTTGCTCTTGGGCAACCTTGGCCAAGCGCTCGCCAATGGGATCCCCCTGCCGCAAAACAAAGCAGTTGTCGTCGAAAAAGAACATGCCCACCACCTCCGCTCCATGCACCCCTGCTTCTAGCTGAGGCAGGATCATCTGGCCCAATTTGTAGGTGCCGCAGCGGGGATGGGTGAACACGTAGGCAACTTTCATGAGGCCCTCCTTGCTGTTCTCAATTTTGATTATTAATGATTATCATTTTCAAAGTAACACGAATTCCCTGACGGGGGTTGCCGGAACCCAGCAGGCCGAGGTGGAGGTTCATTGCGAACCTGCTTGAGACTGTTCCTGATGCCTTTGTGCTGTCCAGCTCCTCTCCCTTCGCAGGAGAGGGAAGTTACGATTATTTCGATTCAAACCAGGACGCTGCACCCACACCTAAAACGTTGGTCGCGTTGTCGCGTCAGCGTTGCGGAGCAATAATGCGGCGGGCCAGAAGGCTTTTCTCAATAGCCCAGGCGTCTCACCCTAACCTGAAATGACTACAGATTGTGGGTTTACTGAGGACACGGCCAATTATTCAGTGGCATTTCTCACTTGAGATGCGGGAGGGGTTTTCTGGCGGGTTGTCAGGATTTGGGGTTTCTAATTGCCAAGGCTGCTCTCGGAGTTGCTCTATTGAACCACTAGGTTGTGTTGATCTTTCATTTGAGCCAAAAGAGAGCACTGACGAGATAGAGAAAACTCAAGAAGTTCCTGGCC
>NZ_JANSIF010000031.1:0-34114 GCF_047461935.1 Synechococcus sp. R55.4
TTGGCTACCATGTTGGCAGACTCGAAAGTAAACAGAAAGATCAACTGGTAGTAATCCGTACTGAACATATTATACATCATTTTCAGTATAGTTGAGCTTATTATTGACTAGAGTCATGCTCCTGCAAAGCTGCCTATACCCGGCGTAGCTGTTCGAGGATTTGCGGTGGCCCCATCAACCATTATTTTCCCAAAATCGGCCTCAGGTTCCATCCTTTCCATGACAGGATGGTAGGGATCCTGCGCCCCAGTTCACCCAGTTCATCAGATGGTTGCCCAAGCTGCTCCTACTGCCTACGAGGCCCAAACCCAAGCTCTTGCCCAATCTCTGTTGGCTTCTCTTTCGGGAGAGAAGAGATCCCTGCTGGCCCAGTGGCGGGATCAACTGCGCTGGGAGGACAAGCTGCTGGCCTGGGCGATGGAGAACCCCCACCTGCGCACCCAGTTGTTCCGCTTGATCGATGTCTTGCCCAGCTTGAAAAGTAAGGCTGAGGTGGCCCGCCATTTGCAGGAGTATCTTTCAGATCCGGCGGTGGAATTGCCGGGAATGCTGAAAAGCCTGCTCAACTTTGCAGACCCCGACTCCCTGCCAGGGCAGTTGGCTGCCACCACCCTAACCGCTGCCGTGGAAGCCTTGGCCCGTCGATACATTGCCGGAGAAACCCTGCAACAAGTCAGCAAAACTCTGGAAGCTTTGCACCGGCAGGGTATGGCTTTCACGCTGGATTTGCTGGGGGAAGCCGTCATCACCGAAGTGGAAGCCCAATCCTATCTGGATCGCTATCTGCAGGTGATGGAGCATTTGGCAAAGATGGTCAAAACCTGGCCACAACCGCAGCCGGTGCCGCAAGTGTCGGTAAAGCTGACAGCCTTCTATTCCCAGTTCGATCCCATCGATCCCCTGGGGGCCAAAGCCAAAGTGGGGGAACGGATTCGCGTCCTGTTGCGCCGGGCAGAAGCTCTGGGAGTCGGGATCCATTTCGACATGGAGCAGTACTGCTACAAATCCCTCACCCTGGCCATTTTGCAGGAGCTGCTGCTGGAGCCGGAGTTCCGAGGCCGCACCGACGTTGGCCTGACGCTGCAGGCCTACCTGCGGGATAGCTACACCGATCTGCAAAACCTGATCGCCTGGGCCAAAGAGCGGGGATCCCCGGTGACGGTGCGCTTGGTCAAGGGGGCCTACTGGGATCAAGAGACCATCCTGGCGGCGCAAAAGCACTGGCCACAGCCGGTTTACAACAGCAAGTCTGCTACCGACGCCAACTTCGAGCGCATGACCCAGCTTTTGTTGGAGCACCACACCCATCTCCACGCCGCCATCGCCAGCCACAATGTGCGCTCTCAGGCCAAAGCCATCGCCATTGCCCAAGCCCTGGAGGTGCCCCAGTCTGCTTTTGAACTGCAGGTGCTCTATGGCATGGCCGATCCCCTGGCCAAGGCCTTGGTGCAGAAGGGACAGCGGGTGCGGGTGTACTGCCCCTACGGGGAGCTGCTGCCGGGTATGGCCTACCTGATCCGGCGTTTGCTGGAAAACACCGCCAACACCTCTTTCCTGCGGCAAAGCGTTCAGGGCTACAACCCCGAGCAGCTGTTGGCCCCGCCGGTCTTAGACGAGGGATCCGTTTTCCAGGCTCCTTCTCTCTCGTTTGCCGCCGCTCCCGATACGGATTTCAGCCAGCCCCAGCAGCGGGATCCCTTTTTTCAGGCATTGGACGAGATCCGGCCTCAACTGGGTCAGAGGGTTCAGCCCTGGATTGCCGGAGAATATCGCCCCACTCGACAAGCGATGCTCTCCCTCAACCCTGCGGATCCTGAACAGGTGGTGGCGGAAATTGGGTTGACCGAGCTGGAACAGGTGGAGCAAGCCTTGGCAGCGGCCCAAGCCAGCTTCCCCATCTGGAGGCGCACCCCCGTTGCCGTGAGGGCGGGGATCCTGCGGCGGGTGGCGGAGCAAATCGAAGCCCAGCGGGCGGAGCTGGCTGCCTGGATGGTGCTGGAGGTGGGCAAGCCCATTGCCCAGGCCGATGGGGAAGTTTCCGAGGCCATCGATTTTTGCCGCTACTACGCCCAACAGATGGAGGCTCTGGAGCGGGGACGGGAGTGCAACCTGCCCGGCGAAACCAACCATTACCACTACCAGCCCCGCGGTGTGGCGGTGGTGATCGCCCCCTGGAACTTCCCCCTCTCCATCCCCTGTGGCATGACAGCGGCGGCTTTGGTGGCCGGAAACTGCGTGCTCCTCAAACCGGCGGAGCAATCTTCGCTGATCGCCGCCAAACTGGCGGAGTTTATCCTCAAGGCCCTTGCCGAAGCTGGGATCCCGGAGGGTGTCTTTCAATTCCTGCCGGGGGTGGGCGAAGCCATTGGCCCCCTGTTGGTTCAAGACTGGCGGGTGCACCTGATTGCCTTCACCGGATCCCAGGCGGTGGGTTGCCAGATCCTCGCCCAAGCCGCGCAACTGCAGCCGGGCCAGCACCACATCAAACGGGTCATTGCCGAGATGGGGGGCAAAAACGCCATCCTCATCGACGAAAGCGCCGACCTGGATCAGGCGGTCAAAGGAGTGGTCAACTCCGCCTTTGGCTACAGCGGCCAGAAATGCTCCGCCTGCTCGCGGGCGATCGTTTTGCAGTCCATTCACGACCTGTTCTTGGGGCGGCTCATCGAGGCGGTGCGCTCTTTAAATGTGGGGGATCCAGCCCACCCCAGCACCCAAGTTGGCCCGGTCATCGATGCAGAGGCCCAAGCTCGCCTGCAACAGGCCATTCAATCGGCTAAGGCTGATGCCCGCCTCGACCTCAGCCTGCCCGTGCCGGAAAAAGGCTACTTCGTCGGCCCCACTGTGTTCAGCCAGGTGGATCCCCAGTCAGAGCTGGCGCAGCGGGAGCTGTTTGGCCCGGTTTTGGCGGTGATCTCAGCGCCGGACTTTTCTTCTGCTCTGCAGATGGCCAATGCCACCCCCTACGCCCTCACCGGCGGTCTCTACAGCCGCACCCCTTCCCACATTCAACAGGCTCGCCAGGACTTTGCCGTCGGCAACCTCTACATCAACCGCGAGATCACCGGGGCGCTGGTGGAGCGGCAGCCCTTCGGCGGCTTCAAGCTCTCCGGCGTGGGATCCAAAGCCGGCGGCCCCGACTACCTGCTGCAATTTTTAGAGCCGCGCACCGTAACCGAAAACACGCAACGGCAGGGCTTTGCTCCCATCGAGGGATCCTGAGGATAGGGCTTGGGAAAGCTCATTGGACAGGCTTGGCTACATCCCCAACCTTGAAGCCTGCCCCGCTGAGAATGCGTCCCACACTGGAGCTGTCATCCACCTCCGTCAGTTGGACCTGTCCGGCTGGCTCAGTCAATTTGCGCAAGACTGTCCCCGTGGCCGGATCCTTCACCTCGCGGACGACGCGCTCCACAGAAAGAATCAATCCCACCCGATAGCCATCGCGGCTGCCCTTGTTCAGGATCACCTGGTTGCCGTAGACATCCGCCACCAAGGCGTCAACCGTTGGCAGAGAGCGAGGCTGAGCTGCCAAGCGCCCGGCAAAACCGGCCAACTGCTGGGCAATTTGCTCCACCGCTTGTTGGCTTGCCAATACCAACAGCTTCTCTTCGTTGCTGGTGGCGGATCCCCCGCCAAAGCCGGCAACCGTGACCGTGCTATCCGACTGGCTGGCGTTGCCTTTGCCCTCGACCACGGCCAAGATCTCGGCAGTACTGGTGCTCACCAAGCGGGCATTCAGCTGCACGTTGGCATCGGCATCCACTGACTCAGCGCCCACCGCCAGCGGGAAGCTGCCGAAGGGAGTTAAGACCGGTGCCCCACCCCCAGAACGGCGCACAGACACATCAAACTGGGTCACACTGCCGAGGATCACCGCATCGACCCCTAGGATCCGGCCTACCTGAGCAGCGGTGTTGGCATCCAGTCGACCGGATAGACCCAGGTTCTGCTCGGCCAAGATCGCGTCCAGCCGCGAGCGCTCGATGACGGAAAAGGTGCCATCTCTCACCAGCCGATCCACCAACAGGTCGCTCACCCCCCGCGAAGCCTCGCGGATGCTGTAGGGATTGCTGAGGCTGCTGAAATCAAAGTCCAAGACCGCAATCCGAGGACGGGATGTGGGTTGCGGCGCTTGTCCCACCTGTCTGGGGGCAGAGAGGGTGCAGCGAATGTCTTGGGGAAATTGCTGGCAGAGGGCTGGATTGGCGGATTGGGCCACCACCGGGATCCCCGTCCAACTGAGGCTCACCAGAGGGATCCCGAACAGCAAGATGGAAGAGAGGTTGCGCATGGTTGAGCGATCTCCTAAATCTGAGGGGGGCCACATTTCACTCACAGCCTGCATCCAAAAGAGCTTCAGGGCGGTGACCGATATCACCTGGCGGCTAAGGGTTAAGGATCCCGGCATCGCCTGTTCCCAGCAGATGTCCCATACTCTAGCGGCTACAGGGCTGTTGGGAAAATGGATTGAGAAGATTTGCACAGAAGAGTTGACAGATCTCAACTCTGTTGAGCCGAGATGCTCGCCCTCTTTCAGTCAAGCGCTGATAGGCCACTTGCCTGGATAAAGCTGGGATCGGCGGTGCAAGCTAGGACTCCGCCGCTGACGCGATCAGTGCTAGCCTAGTAAGGCTGTATTCTTGTACAAGCTATGCCTGTTCCCAAGAAGAAAACCTCTAAAGCCCGCAGTCGCAGGCGCTACGCCGTCTGGCTGGGCAAAGCTAAGCTCCAGGCCCAGCGAGCCATGACCATTGGGCGCGCCATTCTCAGCGGTCGCAACACCGGCTTCTACTACCCCAAAGCCAAGTCCGAAGAAGAGGAAGAAGAATAAAGCTCTATTGAGGCTTGCTGCGGGGATCCCGGCGGCTGCACGAGTAATACACTGGATTAAGGTCTAGCTCCCTGGAGAAGCGCTCTGCTGACCCTACCGTCTCGCTTATCCATTAGCCTGCATGCGCTCGTTGACCTCCCTCACCTACTACCAACGGTTGGGCCTGTCTCCAGGGGCGTCTCCTGAGGCCATCCGGCGGGCTTATCGGCAGTTGAGCAAACGCTACCATCCCGATACTTCTCCCCTGGCCCCGGAAGTGGCCATTCGCTGCTTTCAAGAGTTGCAGGAGGCCTACCTTGTCCTCAGCAACCCGACGAAACGGGCCATCTACGATGCCAGCTTACGGGCGGTGACTGCCAACACGGGATCTCTGAGCATGACGGGATCCCTAGACGCTGACTCTCTGGAGCTGCGCATGGAAACCCGCCCACTTTCACCTGGTGAGCTTTGTGCCCTGTTGCTGATGGGATCCACCCTGGTTGTGTGTTTGGTGTTGGCAGGTGTCCTCGCTTGGCTGCGAGAGAGTGGGGCAAGCTGATTCTGTGGGCACTCCCCACCGTCTTGGTACGGCATTGGGACGGAGTTCTCGGATTCTGTATCAGGAGTGCTTGAATGAACATAGGCCGTTGACTCTGTGTTGGACTGCTTTTCTCAAATCTCGCCTCTCAAATCTCGCCATGCCTTTGCCCCCCGCAACTACGCCCCTGTATAATCACCCCCTCCACATCATCGAACGCTGGCTAGAGGATCAGGGCTGCACCCGCGACCCGCAAGATGTGGAGCAATGGTTTTGCGAGCGGCCTGGCTGGAAAGCCATTTTGCGTCTGGAAGAAACCAGCATTTGGGTGCGATACACCTACCCAGACGGCAACACGAAAACTTTATCTTTTCCCTATTCCCTCAGCCGGCAGGATGTAGAGCAGGCCATTTTTGAAAGTTAGCCGAGCCATGCGCGTTCTTCAGTTGCCCGCCCTGCGCGATAACTATATCTATCTGCTCTACGATTCCGACACCGCGACAGCAGCCGTGGTGGATCCGGCAGTGGCCGAGCCTGTGCTGGAAAAGCTGACCGAGCTGGGGGCGGAGCTGGTGGCCATTTTCAACACGCACCACCATCACGACCATGTGGGGGGAAATCGGCAGCTTTTGGCCCGCTATCCTCAGGCTGCCGTCTATGCCGGCGAGGCGGATCGGGGGCGGATCCCCGGCCAGACGGTGGAGCTGCGGGCGGGAGCAACAGTGGAATTCGCGGGCCGGCAAGCAACGGTGCTGTTTGTGCCCGGCCATACCCGGGGTCACATTGCCTATTACTTTCCCGAGAGCGGGGATCTCTTCTGTGGGGACACCCTGTTTGCCGGGGGATGCGGGCGGCTGTTTGAAGGCACCCCGGAACAAATGCTGGGATCCCTGGATCAACTGCGCCAGTTGCCTGAACCGACGCGGGTGTGGTGTGCCCACGAATACACCCTCAACAACCTCAGGTTTGCCCTGACGGTGGATGGGGGAAATCCCGACCTGCAGGCCCGTTACCAAAAGGTGGCCGCCCTGCGCCAATCGGGATCCCCAACAGTACCCAGCACTATGGGCGAGGAGCGACGCACCAACCCCTTCTTGCGCTGGGATCAGCCGGCTCTGCAAGCTGCCACCGGGCTCCAGGATCCGGTGCGGGTCTTCGCTCGCCTGCGCGGTATGAAGGATCAGTTCTGAAAATCGGGTTCTGACAAAAGCTCCTGGAGGTGGCCCAAAACCTGAGGGGATGGTGCTCCTCACCACTAGCACAAACGAAACCCCCGAAGAGCTGCACCGTAATCTGGTGCAGGGGCTTTTCATCAGCCCACCTCGGCCTGCCTCCTGGACACTAGAGCCAGCAGGATAGCCGCCCCCAGCCCTTGAGTGACTACCGAAAAGAGCACTAAGCCAGTCAGGGAGAAATCGTAAAGCACCCCCATCAGGGCGCTGCCCACAAACCAAGCCAATCCATAGACACTGGTAAACAGGCCAAAGGCAAAGCCCCTCGTCTCGGGAGCTACCATACCGGCCACCGCCGCCTTCATGATGGATTCTTGGGCCCCCAAACCAATCCCCCAGAGCACCATGCCCAGCACCGTCAGAGCATAGGTACCGGAAAAGGCCAGCGGCGCAAATCCAGCCGATACCGCCACCGCTCCCAGCAAGCTCCACAGCCCCACGCGGTCGAACAGCCAGCCACATCCCAGGGCGGCCAGGGCATCCACCCCCATAGCCAGGGCATACAGCAAAGGGATCCCTGCTCCATCGCTTCCCGACTGTCGTTGCAGATGGAAAGCAATGAGGGGAAAATCGGCAAACCCCATGGCCACACAGGCTGCCGCCAGCAGATACAGCCAGAAAACTCTGGGCAAGCCTTTTGCCGAGGTCATCTCCGGCTCCGGCTCGAAGTCTCGTGGGCTGGGATAGAGCCATTGCGCCAGCCCCAAAACCCCCAGTCCTATTGCCGCCGGGATCCCCAAGGCCAAAAACCCACCCCGGAAGCCATAGCCGACTTTCAGAACTGCCGCCACCAACAGCGGCCCCCCCACCGCCCCAATCTGATCTAGGGTCTCGTGCAGGCCAAACCCCAAGCCCCGACCCACCTGCAGGGCTGCATGAGAAAGCAACACGTCCCGCGGCGGGGTGCGGATCCCTTTGCCGGTCCGCTCGGCCAAGAGCAGCACGGCGGCCCAAGGCCAACTGCCCACCCAGGCCAAAGCCGGGATCACCGCCGTGTTGATGACATAGCCCAAGGTGGTGAGCTGCCAGTGCCCCCGACTGCGGTGCAAGGGATCCCTGCCCAGCTGGTCGCTCCAATAGCCCACCCCCAACCGCAAGCCATAGGCCAATAGCTCCCCCCCGCCGGCCACCAGGCCCACCACCGTGCCGCTGGCCCCTAGGGATCCCAAAAAAGCTCCAGAAATGCTGCGGGCTCCTTCGTAGGTGGCATCGGCACACAAGCTGACGATCCCCAGAAGGAGGATAAAGCGCCAGGCAGAAGGGATCATGTCCGGCTCCATAGATTCAGTACAAGCATCAACAGCAGCAGCTCGTTACGTCCATGGCTAGAATCCATAGATAGAAGAGTAAGGGCAAAGAGAGCTTCAGAAGAGTCTTCATCTAGCCGGGAGCAACTGCCGGCCCAGGAGAACCTAGAGCTGAGCAGGTCTTGTTCTCCTTTGTTTGCCTCGAACAGAATCGAGCTTCCCCTGTCCTTCTGGTAAGAGGAGAGAAGCAATGGCCGCTAAAAGAGTGCTTTTTAAGCTAGCCTGTTTTCTCTTGGGTATCTGTCCGATTTCAATAGCTATTGCTCAGCAGGCATTCTTAAACGCTGAGTATCTCATATTTGCTTTACCCGAAAATATTGAGCGAGTTCGTTTTCAAAATGGCCAGTATCAGAGAGGCTCTAGCCCTCTCGAAGAAGGGTTCCTAAGAGTAAGCCTCGAAAAGCTAGCGCCTGCCGATCTTAACAACGATGGGCTTCAGGATGTAGTGGCGATTGCATTAAGTAATACAGGAGGGAATGCTTTCTGGACAACCTTATCTGGGCTGTTGGGCGGCAGCAAAAAACCTACGCCCCTGGAGCCTGTGTACCTCGGCGATGGGGTTTTAGTTAACAATGTTTCAGTTGCCCGTGACTCTGGAGGAAAGGCTGAGGTCTGCTTAGATATGCTTGCCCATGGCCCCGAGGATCCCAGTTGTTGCCCTACCAAGAAAGAAAAAAGGTGCTTCACCCTGGCCGAAAACCGGTGGATACCTCGGAGAGCTAAATAACCTCTACTTTGGTCGGCTAATGACCTGCCCAGGACTTCCTTGAGGAGATTCGACCAGAATTACAGGAATAGAGCTGGTCTCCAGAACGGCTTGGGAGGTGGATCCCACTAGCACTTGTTCCCAGCCGCGGTGCCCCCGCTTGCCCATGACTATGTCGGTAACCTGCCGCTCCTGGGCTATGTTTACAATGGTCTCCGCCAAGGGCCCGGAAGCCAGGCAGAACTGGTGGCGAATATCCGCCAAAAGGCGCTGGGCAAGCTGGCGCAACTGTTCCACCCCTTTCCCCTGCAGCTCATCGGTAACATGCAGCACAATCACTTCCCCATCCACCCGCCGCGCCAAATCGGCTGCCTTGCGCAACACCGCCTCGGCTAGGGGAGAGGTATCCACCGCTGCCAAAAAGCTCACCTTGCCCTGGCTGCCCACCTTGGTGGGATCCACCTCTCCTTTTTCCAAAAGCCGGGGGGCGCAAACCTGGGTCAGCCAAGCGCCCAGGGGAGCGGTAACCAGAATTGACAAAGCCGCCAAAGCCAAAATGATCTCCCCACCGGGGATCCCTTGGGCCAAGGGGATCCCACCAATGGCCGCCTGTACCGTCGCCTTAGCCATGTTGCCCGGCAGCAAAAACAGCCGCTCCCGCCAGGTCCAGTTGCTCCCCAGGGTGGAAAGCCACCAACCTAAGCCCCGCCCCAGCAGCAGGCTCAGGGTTAAGAGCAGCAAGCCCGGCCAGAACACGGATCCCAGCACCCCCAGATCCAGCGACGCTCCCAGTAGCACAAACAACACGATCTCCGCCACCGTCCAGAGGGCATCGAACCCACCTCGCAGCCGCCGCGCCAAGGGGGCATCCAGCTCAATTAGAAAGAACCCCAGGGCCATCACCGCCAAATAGCCGGAAAAATAGGGCCACACCTGCGGTGCCAGCACCAAGCCCAAGGCCATGCAGGCAGCCAGCAGCGCTTCCTGGACGCTGTTGCGGGTCCAGTTTTGTTGGGTTAGCAGCGACACCAGAACCCGCGCCCCCAGGTAGCCTACAGCCACGCCCAGCAGGATCTCCATCACCACCTGGAACGGCAGCCACTGCAGCGGCGACAGCTCCAGGCTTCCCAAGCGAACGCTCGCGGCGGATCCTTGGCCCAAAAAGCTGAGCAGCAGGCTAAACCCCAACAACAGCAGTACGTCGGAAAGGGCGCTGCCGGTCAAAATGGCATCCGGGATCCCTTTGGTTACTCCCCAGCCCAAACTCTTGAGGCGCAACATCCCCGGCACGATCACAGCCGGCGACTCTGCCCCGATCACACAGCCCAGCAGCAAACCGGTAGGCCAGTCCAACCCCAGGATCCAGGTGCTCAACAGGGCCACCGCCACCGCCTCGCAGGCTGCCGGCAAAAACCCCAGCCGCAACGCCACGGATCCCTGCTGGGCCAGCTTCTCCCGATCCAGCCCCAGGCCCGCCTTCATCAAAATGATCATCACCGCCACCACCCGCAGATCCCCCGCCGCTGCCAGCACCTCCGGGGATAGGACATCTCCCAGCAAGATCCCCACGAGGATCATCCCCAGCAGGGGGGGCATCCCCAGCCGACCCACGATTTGGCCGACAAAAAAGCCCATCACCAAGATCCACAGCCAACTGCCCAGCATCACCAGATCCTCATCTCCTTGTCGTCAGGGTGTTGAAGGGCAGCCCAGGGAGAAAAAGCCATCCGCGTCAGGAGTGGGAGCACCATCGCGTCCGCAGGGTGGGGCCTCAAACAAAGCCAAAGACCCCTACCCCCTGGACTTGCCCAGAAGTGTAGGAGTCATCAGCCTCAGCTTTTGAGGTTAGAACCCTCTTCCTCTATAGAAAAATTCCAATATAGAAAAATTCCAAGTGAGGCGGTTGCGGCGAACTCCATCGCCGGTTGCCGGAGCACTACTCGAAAGCTGACCGGCAACTTACTTGGCACCTAAGATATCACGCTTTGTCTTCCACTGCAATTAAGCGATAGGGGTGATCGGGACACCCAATAGAGCGATAGAAATCGCTGCACACATTGTGGGTGAGGCGGTCACTCATACCCCGGGTTACCTGCTGCACCACTTGATGGGCCACCCGATAAACCAACTTGCGGGGCAGAACCTGCAAAAACCTGGGCAAAGCCAGCCAGATCTCCAGATGAAGAGCCCAGTGAACACGGGTGGTGGGCAGGTCTTTCAGGGATCCCTGTAGCTCCTCCAGCCGGAAATCGGCTTGGCAGTTAACCCGGTAAGGCATTCCCTCATCGCCGGGCAACTCAATCGAGGTCAGGCGAAACCGGTAATCTTCATCCGGCCAGATCCTCACCCCAAAACTGGGCTCCAGCTCAAACCCAAGGCCGCCCATGCGAAAAAACTGCAGCCGGTAGGTCTCGGCGGACAAAGCTTCCACCTGCAACGGCCTAAAGCACCGCTGGATCCACTGGGCGTGGCCTCTTAGGTAACGGGCCAAGGTCTCCCGATCCGTCTCCAGATCCACTTGTCCACACCGCGTGGCTCGCAAATCCAGGTGGGCTTTGTCCAGAGAGGGATCCAGAAGATCAGGGGCGCCGCCTTCGGAGGACACGGCCCTTTCACTTGGCGGAACGGCGGGCTTGGAGCTGGCGATAGACATCCTTAATATCCACCTGATAATGAGCAAGAGCCACGAGGCAGTGGTACCAGAGATCGGCCACCTCGCGGGCCAGGGCAGCGCGGTCTTGATCCTTGGCCGCCATCACCACCTCAGCCGTTTCCTCGCCGAGTTTCTTGAGAATGGCGTTCTCTCCCTTGGCCAGCAAGCTGCTGGTGTAGGAGTCGGGACGGGGATCTGCCTGGCGGGCCTTCACCACAGCAAACACCTGAGACAGAGTATCTGCTGCCGGGATGGGATCCCTTTGATCCCCTGGCAGTGGGCGGAAGAAGCAACTGCGCGCCCCCGTGTGGCAAGCCGCATCTCCCACCTGCTCCACCAAGATCACCAGCGCGTCGCCGTCGCAGTCGTAGCGGATTTGCTTGACCCACTGCACATGACCGGAAGTTTCCCCCTTAGGCCACAGGGCCTGGCGAGACCGGCTCCAGAACCAGGTGCGGCCCGTTTCCAAAGTTTTCTGCAGCGACTCCCGGTTCATCCAGGCCACCATCAGCACCGTCCCATCCAGGTAGTCCTGCACAATGGCCGGGATCAGGCCCTGTTCGTTGTAGCTGAGGCTGCCCAGCCAGGTGATCTCCTCGGGCAGAAGCGATCGAGGGGGATCCGAGGAAGGGTTGAAGGCCAGAGCAGCAACCATAGAGCAGCGACCTGAAAAACCGCATTGAGAGCAGGATAACAGAACCAGCCCTCGCCAAGATATCCTTGACAACCTCAGCCAAGGGGTACCAGTTCCCGTGCCGCCAGGGACAGGACCACCTCTTCTCCCTCACCGGCCAGAGTCACCAGCCAGCGGTCGCGGTTTTCACGGGTGAGGACGATCCCCAGCCTCCCCTTAACAGAAGGAGGATACAACAGCCGTACCCACATGCCCGGCTCGAGCTGGGCAGCCGACCGCAGGGGATCAGCCGGGTTGCCGAGACCGCTTCTCCATTACCCAGGTCGCCCCAGGGTTCTCGGCCCCCCCTTCAGCAGCAGATGTCATGACCTCCCTCAGCACACCTCTCCTAAGCACCACCGGCAGGGTAAACAGCAAACTTAGCCCCCAGGGCTAGAGGCAAGCCGGACTTCTTCGGCCAGGATAGACCCTCTGTTGCGGAATGGCTGTATCGCAGATTACCGACTTAACCCGGAGGTCGGGCTGGGAGCACCGGTGTGGGGTTGGACAGAAGCGCTGGGCAGCAGCTTACGCTCCGGCTTGCGCTCTAGGAGCAAGGCTGACCGTTCCAAGCGCGTATCCACCAGTACCGAGGGAGGAGTCCAGTGGACACGCTCCAGCAGGCGCTGCAGCAGTTGAGCATCGAGGATGTCCACGCTGTGGGGGGATGTCGCCGTTCCGGCCACCAGGGGGGTGGGGGTGGCTTGAGGAAGGGATCCCTCAGCAACAGGTTCTGACCCATCGCTGGGCTCTTTTAGCACCAATTCCGCCATTGCCTGGGCCACCTCTTGACCATACACCCCATCGGGGCCAGAGGGGAGCAGATCCAGCCGTCCCTGCTGAGCGGCCAAACGGCTCAACCCCAGTTGCACAGCTACCACCGCTGCCCCCCGATCCCCCCGCCTCAACGTGCGTTGGCCGGCCAGAATGCTCTTGAGTTGGGCTTTGGCCGCCTCTTGCTCGCTGCCGGGCAAAAGTTGCACCAGCCCCTCCAGCCGATCTCCCTCAGAGCCAGCCTTGGCCTCGGGAAGGGGATCCCTGGCCCAGAGGCGGTTCATGTCGTAGAGCAAAGTGGCATGGGGCACAGGACGGCTAGGCTGATGGGGAGCAGCATGGCCCGTGCCCAAGATCTGCCCCTGGTAGACCAGCGACGTGCTAAAGCCAGAATCCAGCAGCACGGCTTCCCGGATCCCGGTTTTGGGCAAAATACGGGCCAGGGTGGCGGCGTTGACATGGGTTTTGGTAACTCCGATCACCACCTGATCTTGGTCATCCACACCAAAGAAAGCCCTGGGGCGGAACTCGGCGGCGCTGGAAAGACGGAAAGAATCGATCTCCGTCTGAGAGAGGGCATGACCATCCTTGACCAGCCACAGACCGGCCACAAACAGATCTGTGACATCCGGCATCAACTGGCGAATGTTCTCCAAGCGGGTCATCGTATCGGGGTCGAAGGGCACAAAGCGGATGCGATCCCTGCCCAGCAGCACCAAGGGGCGACCGCGCACCACCTTGTCGTCTTCGGGGCGACCGGGGATGAAGGTCTTGTGGTTGGCAGCCATCACCGGCCCCACCATGACATTGCTGGCAGAGTTGATCCAAGGGATGGAGAAAAAGCTGCCATTGATGCCGGCATCGGCCTGGTAGCGCTGGGCCAGGGTGCTGACCTCGTAGCGCCGCTCCGCATGCACCGTAGCCGCCCGCCCGCCGCGAAGGGTGAGAACACGCACCTGGTCGATCACTTCGTCGGTCAAGGCCAACGGTTGGGTCACATCCAGCCGGTAGTCGGGGCTGCGGTTGAGGGTGAAGGTGCGGGCGCCAATGATGGCCTCGGTGATGCGAAACTGGTTAAAGCGTCGCACCTCCAGCAAGTTGGGCGATTGTCCTGTAAAACCGGGATCCATCGTAAAAGACATCCGGTAACCGGCATCGGCCAGGTATTGCTTCACCCGCTCGTCCCGGTTGCCTTCGGGATAGGCAAAGTAGTGGATGGGGTGGCCCAGCTCCTGCTCCAGCTTGGTCTTGCAGTCGAACACTTCCCGCCGCAGACGGGCATCGTCTAGCACCCGCAGGTCAGGGGGATGGGTGACGGTGTGGGCGGCAAAGTCGATCAGCCCGCTGGCATCCATCTCCCGCATTTGATCCCAGGTGAAGTGATCCTTGCTGGTGGGCACGCCGACAAACCCGGTTTGCACAAAATAGGCGGCGGGGTAGTTGTACTCCTTGAGAAGGGGGTAGGCGTTTTCGTACAGGCCCAGGTAAGCGTCGTCAAAAGTGAGCAAAATGGCTTTCTCCGGCAAGGGATCCCCGTCCCGCAGGTGTTTGTAGAGTTGGTCGATGTGGATGGGGGTAAGTCCTGCTTGTTTAATGGCCTCAAAATGTTGCCGCAGCTCCGCCACCGTAGTGTCGAACCAGACCTGTTTGCGTCCGGCCACCACATCGTGGTACATGATGGCGGGCACATAGGAAAGACTGGCCAAGGGATCCAAAGCAAAGGGATCCCGTTCCAGTTGCAGCTCTTGGGGAAGGGGCAAGCGCTGTTGAGCCGCTTTGGCATGGGCGCGGGGAGCGGGTATCTCGGCTACAGGCGGCGATAGCCCTGGCAAGCGGCTGACCCAATCGGGATGAGCAGTTGCCCAGGCTACCAGGGCTCCAGTCCCGAACCCCAGCAGGATCACCAGCAAGCTGAAAAAGTGGAACGACCTAAGGCGAGACTTTGCCGGCGAACGTCGAGGGGGATGGGGAAAGCTCTGTCGTGAAGTGGGTGAGGAGTATGGCTGGGATCCCTTTGTTGACCCAGAGCCTGAGTAGCCTTGGGGTATCGACCCTCCCAAGCGCGTTGGATGTCGTCGAGATGTCATGACCTCACTCCCCACTTTCAATCATGTCGATGGCGCTCAAGTAGTTCAGCCCTCACCGGAACGCCTTTTCTCAACAGAAAGCCACCCCCAGCACAGAGGGGAAAGGCAGCCTTCTGGACAACGGCAAAACCAATGACAGCCTACCACCCCATTCTTAAGTTAGGGGTATGGGAGCAGCCGCTGCCTACCCAAAAACTGCAGGGATCCCTTATGCTCTCCAAGCAAGAGAGTTTTGGTTGGGAGAGTTTGAATCGGCGGCTTTGGCAAAAGAACCCAGCGTCTCTCAGAAAGCCACCGGCTACTCAAGGTTGCTTAACAGATTGGATTCAGCAATGCCGATGATTTTGCCTCCCATTTGGGTAATCCGCTTCACTTCTTGGGAAAGGCGGCTGAAGGGCACTTTGTACTCGACAACGCTTCTGCGCACGCCTCCTCCCACAAGGCCGGATACCTTGATGGTGAAGATTTTATCGCTATTCGGCAGCCCTCCTTCTGAGCTGCTGGCCTGAGCGACCTCTGGTTCTGGGGCCGATGCCGCTTGAGGCGCGGTAGCAGCGCTCTCCCGCTCTAGGAGCAGCCTCCAACTGCGGGGATAGGCGGGGGCCAGACGATAGACCACTTTGTAGGACCCGGTCGCGTGGTCATCCTCGGACTCCACCTTCACCACAGTTCCAGCCGGAATATCCAGCTTGGCCCCCTTGGACATGACTTTAATTCCCGGCCAATTGGTGGGCGTATCCGTCAGTAGCTCGACCTCAAAGGCTTGATCCCCCAACAACAACTTGGCCATCTCAACAACTCCGTTTTGCTCAGCATTCAGTGGCGGGAGAGCCGCCCACAACCACAGCTTCATCGTCAAACATTCTACCGTTGCCAGGTGCCCACCAGAAACCTCCTGCGGGCAGGGGCTAAACTGCTGCCTCAAAAGGATTTGAGCTGCGCTCGATCTGAGTGGACAATTTGGGGATCACCTGCAGCTTGAACTGCTGTTCGAAGACTTTTTTCTTCTCGTTCAAGCTCCACAGCTCCAAGGCGCAGTCATCATTGGGATGCCTGGGATCCAAAATCAGCTCCATCTGCCGAGAGCCTTCTCCCAAGAGCTGAAAACGGCAGTGCAGCGCTTGGATGGCTTGCAGACGGCGGCGATCCAGGGCACAAGCCATGCGCAGCAAGGGGCTCAGTTCCAAGACGATTTGGCGATCCCGTTCGTCGGTGAGGCGCTGAAAGTTTTCGTGCTTCTTCTTGGGAGGCGATTTGCGGTGGTAGCGGGCCAAGTTGGCGATCACTTCCACCTCTTCTTCATTGAAGCCCAACAGTTCCCCATGGCGAATCAGGTAGTAGGAGTGTTTGTGGTGGGCGGCATGGCTGATAAAGTGGCCGCAGTTGTGCAGCATGGCCGCTGACCAGAGGAGGGCCCGCTCGCGGGATCCCCAACCATGCAACAGGCCGCGGGTCTGGTCGAAGAGGCTGAGGGCAAATTCGGCCACCCGTTCGGCATAGGGCAGCTCCACCTGATATTTTTCCGCCAGCTTGAGCACACTGCGCCGCCGCACCGAGCTGTGGTAGCGCAGCCGATCCTCAATCAAGCCTTGGCCGATCATCCAATCCACGATCAGCCCTTCCCGCAAAGCCCGTTCGCAAAATTGAACCCGCTCTACCCCCAGCAGGCTCATCACTTCCTCTAGGATCAGGGCGCCGGCCAGGATGATCTCCCCCCGTCTTTCCCCTAGGCCGGGAAGTTTTTGCCGTTCGGCCACCGTCAGGGATCGCAGCTCTTTGATGTAGCCGCGCAAGGCTTCCAAGCTGAACTCATACCCCTGCAGGCGACTGGGGGGAGCGCCCAAACGACGGCGGGCATCCCACTGGGCCAGGCTCTCGACGGTGCCAGAGGTGCCCACCAAAGGCAGGGATCCCTGTTGTTGTGAAGATGCGACGATCCGTTTCATCTGCTCAATGGGGGATTCCAGCATGCCGCGGATGTGCTGGCGCAGGGCTTGCAGTTCGCCAGAAGTGGGCGGATCGTGGTGCAAAAAAGCCTGGGTTAGACGCACAGCTCCCACCTTGATGCTGCGCAGAAACTCCGGCTCTTGGCCATTGCCCAAGATCAGCTCGGTGGAGCCACCGCCGATATCCACCACCGCGTGCATCCGGTTGTGGAACTCCATCGCCGAGAGCACTCCCAGATAAATGCGGCGGGCCTCTTCCTGCCCCGAGATCAACTCCACCCGCAGGCCCAGCTCCCGTTCAATCCGCTTCAAAAACTCCGGCCCATTGGGGGCCTCGCGCACAGCACTGGTGGCCACCGCAACAATGGAATGCACCTGAAAGCTCTCGGCAATGCGGCAAAATCGTTCCAGGGCCACTCGGGCCCGCTCCATGGCTGCAGGGGTCAGGGCACCCGTCTGGTTGCAGTATTCCCCCAGCCGCACGGTGGCTTTTTCGCGGGAGATGATGGTGAAGCTGGGGATACGGGGATTGATGCGCACCACCACCATGTGGAGAGAGTTGCTGCCTACATCGATGGCGGCCAGAACGGGGGCAGCCAAAGATTCAGGACGAGAAGCCGGGCCGGTTTCGGAAACTGGGGGAGCAGAGGCGACAGGGCATTCCGTGAAGTCGGTGCGCGAAGAGATCATGGCTCGGGTGTGGGGGTCAACCCCTTTAGGATACTGTGTACTTTCCCCCCTTGTTCCGGGCCCAGTTGTCAGGTTTGCGATTGACTCGGCAAACAAGGGAATGGACTCAGCTTGGGATCCCTGCCGCTCTCGCCCCAGCCTAAGATAGGGACACAGTATTTGATTTGTTTGTTTCAAAGTAGGTTCCGATGTCTCAGCCAGCCGAATCACCTCAGAAGGCCAACAGCACCCTCAAACTGCTGCGCACTCACGAGTCTCCCCAACTGGAGCGCATCCGCCACACCACTTCCCATGTCCTGGCTATGGCGGTGCAAAAGCTGTTTCCCAAGGCCCAGGTGACCATCGGCCCCACCACCGACTACGGCTTCTATTACGATTTTGACCATCCCGAACCCTTTACGCCTGAGGATCTCGACCGCATCAAAAAAGAGATGCAGGCGATCATCAAAAAAGGTTTGCCGGTGATCCGCGAGGAGGTGAGCCGGGAAGAAGCCAGGCGCAGAATCGAAGCCCTCGGCGAACCCTATAAGCTGGAGATCTTGGACAGCATTCCCGAAGGAGAGGTCATCAGCATTTATCACTTGGGGGATGAATGGTGGGATCTCTGTGCTGGCCCCCACGTGGAAAACACCCGAGATCTCAACCCCAGAGCCTTTGATTTGCTCAGTGTGGCCGGCGCTTATTGGCGGGGGGATGAAACCAAGCCGCAGCTCCAACGCATCTACGGCACCGCCTGGGAGACCCCAGAGGAGCTGAAAGAATACAAACGGCGGCTGGAAGAAGCCAAACGGCGGGATCACCGCAAGCTGGGCAAAGAACTGGGCCTATTTTTGTTTTCGGATGAGGTGGGGCCGGGGCTGCCTCTCTGGACACCCAAGGGCACCATTCTGCGCTCGGTGCTGGAGGATTTTCTCAAGCAGGAGCAGCTCAAGCGGGGCTACCTGCCGGTGGTTACCCCTCATATTGCCCGTGTGGACTTGTTCAAGATCTCCGGCCACTGGCAAAAGTATCGGGAAGATATGTTTCCCATGATGTCGGAGAATGAGCAGGCGCGTGCGGCTGAACAGGGCTTTGTCATGAAGCCGATGAATTGTCCTTTTCACATCCAAATCTACAAATCCGAGCTGAGATCCTACCGCGATTTGCCCCTACGATATGCCGAGTTCGGCACCGTTTATCGCTACGAGCAATCGGGGGAATTGGGAGGTCTGACGCGAGTGCGTGGCTTCACGGTGGACGATGCCCATTTGTTTGTTCGCCCCGATCAATTGGAGGAGGAGTTTCTCAAGGTTGTCGATCTCATTTTGGTGGTTTTCGATAAGCTCAAGCTCAAGGATTTTCGCGCCCGCCTCAGCTTCCGGGATCCCAAGTCGGACAAATATCTGGGATCCCCCGAAGATTGGGACAAAGCCGAAAATGCCATCCGTCGCGCTGTGGAGAAGTTGTCGATGCCCCACTTTGAAGGGATCGGAGAGGCAGCCTTCTATGGGCCGAAGCTGGATTTTATTTTCCGCGACGCGCTGGATCGGGAGTGGCAACTGGGCACGGTTCAGGTGGACTACCAAAACCCACAGCGCTTTGATCTGCAATACGTAGCTGAGGATGGATCCCGGCAGCGTCCGGTGATGATTCACCGTGCTCCCTTTGGCTCGCTGGAACGACTCATCGGCATTCTCATCGAAGAATACGCTGGGGATTTTCCCTTCTGGCTGGCCCCGGAACAGGTGCGCATTTTGCCCGTTTCCGATCAGTATTTGGGCTATGCCACCCAAGTGCGGGATCAACTGCGAGAACACGGGATCCGCGTCCACATCGATGCCGACAGCGATCGTTTGCCCAAAAAAATCCGCAATGCCGAGAAGGCCCGGATCCCTTTTATGTTGATCGTGGGGGAACAGGAACAAGCGGCAGGAACGGTGAGCGTGCGCCAGCGCCATCGGCAGGAGCTGGGATCCCTGACGGTGGCAGATTTCCTAGCCCAGCTACAGGCACTTGACTAGCTTGGGCATTCGGGATCCCTGGCTTGCGGCAACTGGGTTTTCAGAACTTGAGGATCCCAGGTTCTGAGGATCTCAAGAAAGAGCTTGAGTTTCCCTTTCTCAAGGGAAGCCAAGGGGGCTAATTGAAAAATCAGGATTTGGCCGACAACCCACCATGTTCTCTAGGGATTTTCTGGAGAGGATCCTGCAACGCTTTAGGAGCTGACGGCTAAATCGATCTGTCGCCGAATGGATTGGCCGTTACTTTGGTGAATTGATTGATAGTTACTTTGAATTGCAGTGAAATAGCCTGTCGATCTAAGCTCCTCATCTCCCGCTCTGCGATTGTAGATAACAGCACTATGAATTGTAGCTTTTACTACAGTATTAGCTTCTCTATTGGAGATAGGCTTTTGTGCATTCAAAGTCTGACCGCAGAGTGATGACTCAAGGATAGGATCCCATGCCCAAAACGCTGTTTAAAGTTGACCTGACTAAGCCAATGGATCAACAGGATCTACCGGGTCACAACCGCTGGCATCCTGATATTCCCGCTGTGGTTTCTGTAAACCCTGGCGAGGTATTCCGAATTGAGTGTAAAGACTGGACGGATGGGCAAATCAAAAACAACGATGATCCTTCCGACATTGAGCAGGTTGACCTAAGCGTTGTCCATGTTTTGAGTGGGCCTATTTGGGTTAACGGCGCCCAGCCTGGAGATATCCTGGTTGTCGATCTGTTAGACATTGGGCCACTGCCGGGAGACGAGTGGGGGTTTACAGGTATTTTTGCCAAAGAAAATGGAGGGGGATTCCTCACCGATCATTTTCCCAACGCGGCCAAAGCCATCTGGGATTTTCAAGGCATTTACACCACTTCCAGACACATTCCCCATGTGCGCTTTGCCGGCATCATTCACCCCGGCCTCATTGGCTGTGCCCCATCTCACGAGTTGCTGGCGGCTTGGAATAAGCGGGAAGCTGAGCTGGTCGCTTCGGCTCCCGATTTGCGCACTTACGGCGCGGGGCTATCCGGCAATCAGCCTGTGCTGGCCGCCTTGCCCAATCCCAAGAACGCAATTTTGGGAACTTTGCCCAAGTCAGAGTATGAGCGGGTTGCTGCTGAAGCGGCTCGGACGGTGCCCCCGCGAGAGCACGGCGGTAATTGCGATATTAAAAACCTGTCTAAAGGAACACGGATCTACTTCCCGGTTTACGTGGAGGGTGCCAAGCTGTCGATGGGAGATATTCACTTCTCGCAAGGGGATGGGGAGATCTCTTTTTGTGGCGCTATTGAGATGTCGGGCTACATCGATCTCCACGTCGATCTAATCAAGGGTGGTGTTGAGAAGTACAGATTGGTTAACCCCATTTTTAAGCCCGGCCCTGTTGAGCCACGTTACTCGGAATACCTTGTGTTTGAGGGCATTTCTGTGGACGAGCTTACAGGTAAGCAGCATTATATGGATGTTCACATTGCCTATCGACGCGCCTGCTTAAATGCCATCGAATATCTGAAAAAATTCGGCTTTACGGGAGAACAAGCTTATCTGCTGCTCAGTTCTGCACCGGTGGAGGGCAGAGTGAGTGGGATCGTCGATATTCCCAATGCTTGCTGTACGGTGGCTGTTCCTACGCAAATCTTCGACATAGATATTCTCCCTAGGTGAATGTTATCCGATGCCTCGTTCAAGGGGGTGGAATAGGAAGATGCCGCTGTATGAGTTTAAGTGTCAAACCTGTGGGGAGTTTGAGGTATGGCGGCCCTTATCTCAATATCGAGATCCGGCCTATTGTCCTTCTTGCAATCAGGAAGGGAAACGTCTCATTTCAGTTCCCATGGTTCAGCTTTCCAGCTCTTTGCCTATTTCAAAGGGGGGAAGAGAACCCAAACTGATCAAGCGTGAACAGCACTCAAATTCTGATCCAAACTCGCCAAAATATCGCTCCCAATCCTGTGGGCGACCTTGGATGTTGCACCATTAGTTATTAGACATAGTTGTTTCAGGCTAGGGTAAGACGCCTGGGCTATTGAAAAAAGCCTTCTGGCCCCGTGCATTATTGCTCCGCAGCGCTATTGCTATGCCTACGGCACCCTGACGGGAACCGCAACGCTGACGCGACGATGCGACGACGTAACGACGTGACCAACGTTTTAGGTGTGGGTGCAGTGTCCCAGTTTGAATCGAAATGACCATAGTGCTTAGAAAAAGAGAGACTCTCACAATACCCCCAGAAATGCTTTCCTCTGGCATGGCAGTTCACAACCTATGCTGGAAAAGGCGTTCAAGAAGCACCTCATGAGTGGGCCTGATCCTTCTTTGGCAGAGGGATCCCATCGCAGCGATATTGCCCTTCGCTTGCAGGGGATCACCAAGCGTTATCCTCTGGTGCTGGCCAACGACCACATCGATCTGGAGGTGCGTTGGGGAGAGATTCTGGCGCTGATGGGGGAGAACGGGGCGGGCAAGTCTACCCTGATGAAGATCGTCTATGGGTTGGTCAGCCCGGACGAGGGATCCATTCAAGTGGATGGGCAACCGGCCAAAATTCACAGTCCCGCCGATGCCATTCGGTTGGGAATTGGGATGGTGCATCAACACTTTATGTTGGTGGATCCCTTGACGGTTACGGAAAACGTGGTTCTTGGGGCCGAACCCGGCCATCTTTTTCAGGTCGATTTCCGTCGGGCCAGGGCTGAGGTGGCTCAGTTGATTGCCGAGATGGGCTTCCATCTGGATCCCGACGCCAGAGTGGAGGATCTGCCGGTAGGCCTACAGCAGCGGGTGGAGATCTTGAAAATGCTCTACCGCAAGGCCCGCATCTTGATTTTGGATGAGCCGACGGCAGTGTTGACTCCGCAGGAGGCAGGCGAGCTGTTTGCGTTTTTGCGCCGCTTTGCCCGGCGGGGGGGAGCTGTCATTTTCATCAGCCACAAGCTGAAGGAGGTAATGCAACTGGCCGACCGCGTCACCGTCATTCGGGATGGCAAGGTGGTGGCGACGTTGCCCACTGCCCAAACCGATGCCCAGGAACTGGCGCGGCTGATGGTGGGGCGGGAAGTCAGTCTGACCGTTGAAAAAAAGGCCGCTACCCCTGGGGAGGTGTTGCTGGATGTGCGAGATCTGTGGGTGGATATACCGGGGCGGAAGCCGGCGGTGGCGGGGGCGAGCTTCCAGGTACGTGCCGGCGAGATTGTGGGCCTTGCCGGTGTGGAGGGAAACGGCCAAACGGAATTGGTGGAGGCGATCACCGGCTTGAGAAGCTACCGCGGCCAAATTCGCTATGGAGCCGGATCCCTGTCTGCTTCGGCCCGACAGGTGCGTTGCTGGGGTCTGAGTCATATCCCCGAAGATCGCAATGTGAGAGGTTTGGTGCTGGATTTCCCCACCCGCGACAACCTGATCCTGGGGGATCACCATCAAAAGCCGTATACCGGCTGGTTGGGATTTTTTCGGGAAGAGGCCATTGACCAACATGCCCGCCAGGTGGTGGAGAGCTTCGACGTTCGCCCCCGCAGCATTTCCCTGACGGCCCGCCGCTATTCTGGGGGCAATGCCCAGAAGATCGTTGTGGGACGGGAGCTTTCCTGTGGATCCAAGGTGCTGGTGGCTGCCCAGCCGACGCGGGGGGTGGATGTGGGGGCCATCGAGGCCATTCATCGCCGCATCCTGCAGGCACGGGATCAGGGCATGGGGGTGCTGCTGGTATCGGCGGATTTGAATGAGGTGATCAGCTTGTCGGATCGCATTTTGGTGATCCATGAGGGCCGCCTGGTAGGAGAACTCAGGCCTGAAGAGGCCACCGAAGAGCGGATCGGGCTGCTGATGGGCGGGATCCAGCATTAGACGAGGCTGGGGGCAGCTTGAGAAGACCCTGCCGCCCGTTCTTGGGCTAGGGCTGCTCGCCGTTGCTCCAACTCTTGAGGAGAGATGCGCCCATAGGTCACGCTCATCTCGGCCAGGCGCTGGATCATGTCCTGCCGCAGCATGTCCTCGCGGTAGCGCCAGGCCCAGTTGTTCTCGGTGGTGCCGGGGAAGTTCATGCGCGCCTCTGCCCCCAAGCCCATCACATCTTGCAGGGGAATGATGGCCAGGTCGGCTACGGAAGAAAGGGCTAGGCGAATGAGATCCCAATGGATGCCCTCGGATCCCTGGCAGCCCAAATAGCGCAGCAGGTTTTGTTTTTCCCACTCCGAGCGATCCGGGTCATTAAACCAACCCACCACCGTGTTGTTGTCGTGGGTGCCGGTGTAAACGACAAAGTTGCGCTCATAGGCATGGGGCAAATAGGGGTTATCGGGCCCAGAGCCGAAGGCAAAGAGCAACACCTTCATGCCGGGCAAGCCAAATTGATCCCGCAGTTGCAACACCTCCGGCGTAATGTCTCCCAGATCTTCGGCAATCACCGGGATTTCCCCCAACTTGTCGGCCAGGGTCTGAAAGAAATCTGCCCCCGGCCCTTTTTGCCACTCCCCTTCCACAGCCGTTTCTGCATCGCCTGGAATGGCCCAGTAGCTCTCGAAGCCGCGAAAGTGGTCGATGCGCACACAGTCCACCTGCTTGAGGATGGCCTGGATGCGCCGGATCCACCAGTCGTAGCCGCGAGCCTTGAGCACTTCCCAGTTGTAGAGGGGGTTACCCCAGCGCTGCCCGGTGGGGCTGAAATAGTCCGGCGGCACACCGGCTACTTGTAAAGGCCGTCCCTGTTCATCCAGGTGAAACAGCTCCCGGTTGGCCCACACGTCGGCACTGTTGGGGGCAACGTAGATGGGCACATCCCCAATGAGCCGCACTTGATGCCGATGGGCATACTCCCTCAAGGATCCCCACTGCTGGGCGAACAGATACTGCCAAAACATCTGCTCGGTAATGGCATCGGCATAGCGGTCGCGAGCCTCTTGCAAAGCCGGCGGATCCCGTCGCACCAAGGCCGGATCCCATTGGTTCCACTCTTGCTCGCCGTACACATCCTTGAGGGCCATGAACAGGGCATAGTCCGGCAGCCAGTCGGCCTCGGCAGCGCAATAGGCTTGGAAAGCTTCCCAATCGGGGCCGGAAGCTTTTTCTTTGAAGGTAGCCCAGGCGCGGTGCAACAGGCCCAGCTTGAAGGGGATCACGGTTTCGTAGTCCACCCGGCCCCTATCTCCCGCCTGGATGGCCGGCCATTGGGGCAGATCCTGCCAACTGTCGGGCTCTAGCCAACCGGCCCCCACCAATAGCTCCGGGCTGATGAGAAGCGGGTTGCCGGCAATGGAGGAAAAGCTCATGTAGGGGGAGTTGCCCCAGCCGGTAGGTCCCAGAGGCAGCACCTGCCAGAGGCGCTGGCCGCTCTCCACCAGAAAATCCACAAACCGGTAAGCAGCCGGCCCCAGGTCGCCGATGCCAAATGGCCCCGGTAGCGAGGTGGGGTGCAAGAGGATCCCGCTGAGTCTGCCCATGCGCATGGCTAAGCCCTTTTGCCTTAGGTGGTTTCACCGCCTATGCTGTCACTTCCGAAGCCACGCTGGACAGCTCCGGACAAGACAAAGTCAAAACAAAGTTAAAAACTGAACAGGATCCAAGGCCAAGACGAGCCATCCTCTCCGGTCAGGGGATCCCGTCAGGCCACCTCGGGGGCAGGGCAGGCTTGGGCGTACCAGTTGTAGAGACCATCGCCGGTGGTGAGCCAAGTGTGAGGGCGAGATTGGATGTGCTGCAAGGCTTTTTTCAGGGATCCCATCCGCAGAGGCTGCCCGACAATGAAAGGATGTAGGCCGATGGCCATGACGCGGGGGGAGCGTTCCCCATCTTGCCACAGTTGATCAAACTGGTCGATGAGGGCTTGGGCAAAGGCTTCTGCCGGCAGGCGGGCGCTCAGACAAAGGCTGATGTCGTTGGCCTCTAGAGTGTAGGGGATCCCCAAGAGAGGGCCGGCGGCAGTCTGCAGCCAGTAGGGTTGGTCGTCGTTTACCCAGTCGGTGGTGTAGCGGATCCCGGCAGCCTTGAGCAGGTCAAAGGTGTTCTCGCTAACGGAAAACCCCGGCGTCAGCCAGCCCCAAGGGCGGGATCCCGACACCTTTTCCAAAAGGGACAAACTGCGCTCAATGAGCTCCTGTTCGACGTCACGGGCCAGGCCGCTGTGGCCGGTAGAGTTGTTCCAGCCGTGGGCCAACACCGACCAGCCGTATTGGCGGATCCCTTCAATGATGGGGGGGTAAAGCTCCACCATTTCCGCGTTCAGGGCGGCAGTTACCGGGATCCCCAGCTCGGCAAACAGCTCAAACAAGCGCCAAATGCCCACCCGATTGCCGTAGTCCCGCCAGCCATAGTTGGCGATCTCAGGGGAGCTGGTGAGATGGGGTTGAATGGCTGTGCCCAGCTTGCCAAAAGTGAAGTGCTCGATGTTCATCACCACGTACACAGCCACCCGCGCCCGATGCGGTAGGCTCGGCAGATTTCGGCTGGGCAGAGCTGAGTAGGCAGGGGGCAGCATGTCCGCTCTCCAAAGCTTTGATGCTCACCAAGGGGGCAGGCTAGTCCTTTGATTTTCCTGAGGTCAAGGCCCGATGGCAAGCCTGCACTTCTGGAAGGGTGAATAGGCGACGAAAGGCGATCCCTGCTTCTCGGCAGCGGTCTTCTGCCCCTTCCAGCCGATCCACCAAAGCCAGGATCCCTTCCGCCCGGTAGCCGGCTGCCCGCACCCGTTCGACAGCCTTCAAAGCAGAACTGCCGGTGGTCACCACATCTTCCAGGATCCACACCCGACTGCCTGCCGGCAACTCCGGCCCCTCGATCCAGGCTTGCGTGCCGTGCCCCTTGGGCTCTTTGCGCACGATTAGGGCGGCTAGGTTGGCAGGCTCAGCCCTCAGGGAGGCCAAACTCACCGCCGTCACCAGGGGATCTGCCCCCAGCGTCATCCCAGCCACTGCTTCGGTTTCGGGAGGCAACAGCCGGTGTAGCAGGGATCCCACCCAATAAGCCCCCTGGGGGTGAAGGGTGACCGGCTTGCAGTTGATGTAGTGGGGGCTCTTCTGTCCAGAAGTGAGGGTAAAGGAGCCTTCTCGGTAAGCCAGTTGGGCCAGGAGATACAACAGTTTCTCCCGCGCTTCTTCTGGGGAAAGGGTCAGGGGAGAGCAGTCAAGAAGCAACACAGCAGGGATCCCCTTGGTTCAATGGCTGGCAAGAAAGATCACTCAGGACATTTCATTATGCGGCAAATCTCCACCGAATCCAATCTCCCGTTTTTCGGCTTCACGGGAGGGATCCCTGTCCCACAAAAGATACGCCTGTGTTGGCTGGGGTCGATGTTGCTAAAAAAAGCTGTAGCCTGCTGGATACCTGAAAATCTGTTCAAACAACCACCTGGGGCATCATTTGCTCAACCAACAGAAGCAACGTGTTGGCAACAGAAGCCGGCTCCTGGGCATTCAAAGTGGTGTGCGGAACTGAACCGTCCTGATTCCCCAAAATTAACAAAATGTCTTCTGGATCCCAGGCATTGGGTTGATCGACGTGGGTGATCCCAATCACGCAGGGGGCGCTCGTCCTGGCCTTCATAAAAGATTGAATGGCTTGGGCATTGCGAAACTGGCCCGGCAGGTGCGCAGGCACCAGAAGAACATAGCCGTGGGCGCGCTTAATTAAAATATCCCACATAAAGTTAAAGCGAGACTGGCCGGGAGTGCCGTAGAGATGCAGCCACATCTCTTCTTCCTCCTCTCCAATTCTCAAGCGGCCGAAGTCCATGCTTACCGTCGTGGTTTTCTTCAGCTCTGCCACCTCGTCGGTTGCTTTGCAATCGGTGTCCACCACCTCAATCTCGCTAATCGTGCGAATAAAGGTAGACTTTCCAGCTCCCACCGGCCCTGTTACAACAATGCGGAGAATATTGCTCATGGTTAGCCTCAGCCGTAAACCCCCAGCGCAGACGGGCCTACTCAATCCTGATCAAGCGCTTAAACAAGGCCTCGCTCATGCCTGTTTCCTGTTGCACAGCATTATAGGTCACCTCAAAATAGGCCTGCTCAATAAAGCAGAGATCGATCATGCAAACTTTGCTTAGGCTCATGCGCAGTTGCTCGGGCTTGCCTTCTTTGACCAGCCGCCGACTCACCTCCTGCACAACCGTAGCCATGGCCGGAACCACGTGTTGAGGGCCAATGCCAACGCGCACGTGGACTATGCCGATCTTCCGACGCCGCTCAGCGTATTGTGGCCCCCAGTTATCCATGCCCGTAAACATTTCCTTGAACCATTCGGCAAAGGTTTGACCCAGCCGCTGCCGGTTGTGTTTGGCTATCACTGCCGCCATCTCGGCATCGCGATCCAGGTAGCTGTAAAAGGTATCCGCCATTTCTACAGCAATGCTGCTGCCCCAGTCGGCACTTTGCTGCAAAATCTTCCTGTCTTCATCTGTGAATTGCGTGCGCGAGATCAGGACTTGGAGCAGCTCCGAAGGTTTAATGGCCATAGTTTCCTCAACATCAGGACAAAATCAAAAACAAAATTAGATTCCGCGTCCGGTTTTCTTACTTCATTGCCTCTGCAATGCTTGCTGCGACTCGCTTAATTTCCAAAAAAAGCAAGCCTTGCTTGACTTCATGGCTGGCGATCGTCAGCAAGACGGCATCAGGGCCACAACTGGTTAAAACCCCGTATCCTTTTTCTCCCTGTACAAAAACCCTCTCTATGACTCCGCGCCCTAGCTCTCTCCCAATCCGTTCGCCCAAAGAAAGCATGGCAGCCGACATAGCAAACGTGTTGGCAACAGAAGCCGGCTCCTGGGCATTCAAAGTGGTGTGCGGAACTGAACCGTCCTGATTCCCCAAAATTAACAAAATGTCTTCTGGATCCCAGGCATTGGGTTGATCGACGTGGGTGATCCCAATCACGCAGGGGGCGCTCGTCCTGGCCTTCATAAAAGATTGAATGGCTTGGGCATTGCGAAACTGGCCCGGCAGGTGCGCAGGCACCAGAAGAACATAGCCGTGGGCGCGCTTAATTAAAATATCCCACATAAAGTTAAAGCGAGACTGGCCGGGAGTGCCGTAGAGATGCAGCCACATCTCTTCTTCCTCCTCTCCAATTCTCAAGCGGCCGAAGTCCATGCTTACCGTCGTGGTTTTCTTCAGCTCTGCCACCTCGTCGGTTGCTTTGCAATCGGTGTCCACCACCTCAATCTCGCTAATCGTGCGAATAAAGGTAGACTTTCCAGCTCCCACCGGCCCTGTTACAACAATGCGGAGAATATTGCTCATGGTTAGCCTCAGCCGTAAACCCCCAGCGCAGACGGGCCTACTCAATCCTGATCAAGCGCTTAAACAAGGCCTCGCTCATGCCTGTTTCCTGTTGCACAGCATTATAGGTCACCTCAAAATAGGCCTGCTCAATAAAGCAGAGATCGATCATGCAAACTTTGCTTAGGCTCATGCGCAGTTGCTCGGGCTTGCCTTCTTTGACCAGCCGCCGACTCACCTCCTGCACAACCGTAGCCATGGCCGGAACCACGTGTTGAGGGCCAATGCCAACGCGCACGTGGACTATGCCGATCTTCCGACGCCGCTCAGCGTATTGTGGCCCCCAGTTATCCATGCCCGTAAACATTTCCTTGAACCATTCGGCAAAGGTTTGACCCAGCCGCTGCCGGTTGTGTTTGGCTATCACTGCCGCCATCTCGGCATCGCGATCCAGGTAGCTGTAAAAGGTATCCGCCATTTCTACAGCAATGCTGCTGCCCCAGTCGGCACTTTGCTGCAAAATCTTCCTGTCTTCATCTGTGAATTGCGTGCGCGAGATCAGGACTTGGAGCAGCTCCGAAGGTTTAATGGCCATAGTTTCCTCAACATCAGGACAAAATCAAAAACAAAATTAGATTCCGCGTCCGGTTTTCTTACTTCATTGCCTCTGCAATGCTTGCTGCGACTCGCTTAATTTCCAAAAAAAGCAAGCCTTGCTTGACTTCATGGCTGGCGATCGTCAGCAAGACGGCATCAGGGCCACAACTGGTTAAAACCCCGTATCCTTTTTCTCCCTGTACAAAAACCCTCTCTATGACTCCGCGCCCTAGCTCTCTCCCAATCCGTTCGCCCAAAGAAAGCATGGCAGCCGACATAGCAGAGGTTCTCTCTTCATCCATACCCACAGGCAGTGTGGAAGCTAAAGGTAGCCCGTCGGGGGTGACCACTGCTGCTCCCTGGACTTCCGGTGTGTTGGCAACATAGCTCTGGAGGATCGCCTGCAAAGAGGACAGATTAGCCATCCTATATCTCCCTGCTGATTCACTGTTTCTAATGGTTTTACCCGAAAACCGAAAACATGACTGCAAATATCCCTATGCTTTTATTTTTCGCGCATGCCCTTGAGGAGGGTGGCTAATCGACTGACCAGAGAAGGCTTGACGGGGCCGCCCTCATCCTGGAGACCAGGCACCCTTGCCCCCAGCCTCTCCCTCACCGGCTCGGGATTCACCTCCTCAGCAATCGACTTGGACAGCTCCCAGTGACCAGACCGAGCCAGAACCGTTGGCCCCTCACAAGGGCTGATCAACCCCAGCTTGGCCAGACGGGCACAGGCATAGCGCACCTCCAGCAGGTCTGCCCCCAGTGCTTGAGCCAAAGCCGTCAGCTTGCGGGAAGGCGACACCTGCTCCAGGATCCCCCACTCCAGCGCAGAAAGTTTGAACAGAGGCAGTTCGGTGCTGGTACGCCAAAAGCAGCTATCAGGCTCGGGCAGGTCTTTTTCGGGGCGTTGCTCCAGCTTGAGCTGCTGCAGGGCTTCCAGGACGGCAGCGGTGGCGCCTTTGCTCAGGCCGGTCATTTCTCGGTAGGGCATGGGCACGTTGGGCAGGAAGCTGAACTGGCCGGATTCGAGGGCGAAGAGGCTGTAGAGGCCGGTTTGCAGTTGATGGCGAAAGAGCTTGGCCAAATCTACGGGCGAGATCAACCCTTGCCGCTGCAGGCAACGCCCCAGAGGCTCCTCCAAGCCCCTAGCGACCAACTGGCTGACCACCTGCTCGTCCACCAAGCCAAAGCGCGTCAGCAGGCTTTCCAAACGATGCTTTTCTTCAGGGGTGAGGGCGGCGACCACCCGACCTTGGTAAAACCAAATCCGCTGAATGCCATTGGGTGCCCAGATGGATAATTGCCCTGCTTTCTTACCCTTTTCCATTAAATGCAACAGGTCGCATAAGGAAAATTCCTGAAGATCTCCAAGCATCGCCATACTTTTGCTCCCTTCACCGCTGCAAGATGCGCTTTCCCAGTATTTTCACGGTTTTTGCTTTGCTAAGCAAGAAACCAGAAGATGCGCTTACAGCTTGGTTTCGGCCTAATCTTACAACCAAATCCTCAAAAGTTAAAGCGGATTAATCTTTTTAATCAAATGTAATCGAAGTTGCCGAATTTTTGGCTTGGACGCAGCGGAAATTGTGTCAGAAGCTCGGTAAAACCTCGGAAGACTTAACGATCGATACTTAGTCATTCGTAATTTTTAACACTTTTTTAGCTGCGGCTACTCGAAGATCTACGGGGTACAAAAGTTCGCCTCAAAAGGAGTGAATTGAGGATTACACTGAGGGAACTCAAGGCCATGAGACCCCCAGCGATTGCCGGGCTAAGCCCAATGCCAAAGGGGGGTAGGAGCACGCCTGCTGCCACCGGGATCCCTACCAGGTTGTAGCCGACAGCCCAGAGGAGATTTTGCTGGATCTTGCGGAAGGTGGCGCGGCTGAGGCGGATAGCTTCCACCACATCCCAGAGGCGGTTGCGCATGAGGATGATATCGGCGGTTTCTAAGGCCGCATCAGTGGCTGAGTGCAGGGCGATGCCCACATCGGCTTGGGCCAAAGCCGGAGCGTCGTTAATGCCATCTCCCACCATGGCAACTCTCTGGCCTTGGGTCTGCAGGTCGCGGATGACTTGAGCTTTGTCTGCCGGGTGAACCTCGGCGATAACGCGGATCCCGGGCACTTGCAGAGCTTCGGCTACCTGCTTGGCCACCTCAGCCCGATCGCCAGTAAGCAGCATCACCTGCAAGCCCATCTTTTGCAGTTGTCGCAGTGTTGCCTGCGCATCAGGCCGCAAGGGATCCTGTGCTGCCAGCAGCCCCACCAGGGATCCCTCTACAGCCACGCCCACCACCGTTTTGCCGGCTGCCAGTAGCGCCTCGGCCTGGGCCTGCGCCTCTGGGGAAATTGGGATCCCCAAAGCAGCCAGCCCATCCAGGGATCCCAACACCACTTCCTGCCCTTCCACTTGGGCGGCGACTCCTATCCCCGGTTGGGTTTGAAACTCGCCGGCGGAGAGCAACGGCAAACCCTGGGTGCGGGCGGCTTGCAAAATGGCTTGCGCCAGCGGATGGCGAGTGCCGCTTTCCACTGTGGCCGCCAGTTGGAGCAGGCGATTGGAATCTAGGGAGGGGTCAAGGCTGAGACAGTCCGTCAGGTGGGGATCCCCTTGGGTGAGGGTGCCGGTTTTGTCGAAGACCACCGTTTGCAAGCGATGGGCTTTCTCCAGAACATCTCCCCCTCGGATGAGCAAACCCCGCTCGGCTCCCAAGCCAGTACCCACCAGGATGGCCATCGGCGTAGCCAACCCCAAAGCACAGGGGCAGGCCACCACCAAAACGGCAATGGCCATCTTGAGGCTGCTGAGCAGAGGTGTGGGGTGAGGGGGATGGTCGCTCAGATGCAGATGGGAGTGCAGGCTGAACCCCTCCAGGACAAAGTGCTCCGCACCGTCGCTCCCCCAGAGTGGGATCCCAACCCAGTACCAGAACCCAAAGGTGAGAATGGCCAGCGTGACCACCCCATAGGTGAAGTAGCCCGCCACCTGGTCGGCTATCCCTTGGATGGGGGCCTTGCGAGCTTGGGCCTCTTCCACCAGGCGAATGACCTGGGCCAAGGTGGTGTCTTTCCCGGTGCGCGTCGCCCGGCACAGCAGCAACCCCGATTGGTTCAGCGTTCCCGCCACCACGGGATCCCCCGCTTGTTTCAGCACCGGCAAGGGTTCCCCTGTCAGCATCCCCTCGTTGACCGTGGCCTGGCCGGCAATGACTTCTCCATCCACCGGGATCTGTTCGCCGGCCCGCACCTGGAGCCAATCCCCCACTCGCACCTGTTCGACAGGGCACCATTCTCCGGTTTGGGATCCCAGATCCAGGTTCCCCTCTGGGCTGGAAGCCAGAGATCCCGCCTTCTCTGCAGGCTGAACCCGCCGAGCCAAACTGGGACACAAGCTCACCAGCGATTGCAGGCTGCTGGCCGCCCGCAGGCGGCTGTGCTGTTCCAAGGCCCGTCCCAACAGGATGAAGCTGAGCATCATGACGGGCTCGTCGAAAAAGCACTCCCAGCCCACCTGAGGGGCCAACAACCCCGCCAGACTGGCCAGGTAGGCCGATCCGGATCCCAAGGTAACCAAGGTGTTCATGTTGGGGGCCAGCCGCCGCGCCCCTCTCCAACCATCCAGGACAATGCCGCGAGCCGGGCCGACAAAAGTCAAGGTCGCCAAGCCCCAGTGCAGCCAGACATCATTAAGGAGGGGCAAGCCCAGACGGGCGAAGAGATCCAAGTGTCCGGCGGCAGAAATCAGCAGCAAAAAAGCGGCGGTGAGCGCTTGGCGAATGTGGTGTCGGGTCTGCTGTCGCTGCCGAGAGAGGGGATCCGCGGCATCTTCCCGCCCAGCGGCAGGGGAAGTTTGGTCTTGATAGGGCTCCGCACCGCTGACGCGAACGGAACTCCCGCCGGAGAGGGCCTCACCCTCTGAACTGTAGCGGCTGGGAAACCCTGCCTCTGTCAAAATCTGGGCCAGGTGCTCTGGGTCGGGCCGGATCCCAGGGGCAAACTCCACAAGGGCCGACTCGGTAACCAGGTTAACGCTGGCCTTAACCACCCCCGGCTGTCTCAGCAGGGCCTGCTCAACGGTGCGAACGCAGCCGGCACAACTCATGCCCCCCACGTGGAGAATCAGGGATCCCTCCTGAGAAGGCGCTGTGGGCCCATTCTGGTCAGCCGGATCCCTTGGCCTGTCTGCTTTATGGGTCAAAGTGCTCCGCACTGCTGACGCGAATGCATCTGGGATGGCCATCTTTGTTCTCCCGTGGTTAACAGCCCCCTCGCCCTACTGGCCAGTTATGTAGCGGTAGGACAGGGCTCTACATCCCATTTTTTGCCAAACTCAATCGTAGGACTGGGATCCCGGCGACAAAGTGCTCCCCACCGCTAACGCAAACGGCAAGGGAACAGAAAGCAACAACTAGGCAGCGCGGGCAGGCGGGGACATAAAGCTGGGGGGAATGGACTCGGGAACATACCTTTGCAAAATATCCTCGATGGTCTGCATCGCTTCCGCATCCAACGACCAGCCCCAAAGGCCGGATATTGCCTCCAGATGATAGGGCTTGCGTGCCCCCCACAGCGCCACACTCACCCCTGGTTGATCCAGCAGCCAGCGCACCGCCAACTGAGCCAAGGTCTTGCCATAGCGATCCTGAGCAAACCGGCTCAATGCCTCTGCCGCCTTTAGGTACTGGGAGTAGCGCGGTTCAACAAACTTGGGGTCGATCCCGGCTCGCATATCCCCTGAAGGGAAGGTGGTTTGTGGCGTCATCCGTCCGCTCAGCAGACCTCGGCAGAGGGGACTGTACACCAAAGTGTGAATGCCGTGCTGATACATTTACGCTGAACACTGCTGAACATCACTGTTCAACTATGCAGCGATAGCATTCTGTTTGTTTCCAAAC
>NZ_JANSIF010000032.1:0-34047 GCF_047461935.1 Synechococcus sp. R55.4
TGGTAGTAATCCGTACTGAACATATTATACATTATTTTCAGTATAGTTGAGCTTATTATTGACTAGAGTCATGCTCCTTCGCTACGCAATGCTCAGGCGGCTGGTCTGAGGCTGGCTTATTCTGACCCTTGGCCCGCAGATCCGACGCCCCCGACAGATGTTGAGACGGGTCTGGAGTGGCTGGTGAAAAACTCTGGGCAAGTTTTACCGGGTAGTTTCACCACCTCTATCCCTATGGTGCTCCGCACCGCCGAGGCGACTGGCTGGGCAGGAGTATCCAACTCGGCAGAACAGAAGGGGTTGACCGCCTAATCTTCGTCTTCATCTTCTTCGTCATCTCCGTCTTCCCATTCCTCATCGAGATCCAGCAGCAGGGCATAGAGCTGATCAAAAAGCTCTGGCGGCTCATCGGGGGTGAGCAGGTAGGGATCCCCTTCGTCAGGCAGAGCGGCGTAGAGCAAAACGGGATCGAGGGGGGTAAAGATGCCGTATTTCTTCTCTTGGTAGAAAAAGGTAGCTAGCAGTTGAAACTCCTGGGCATCTTCCTCGCTCTCGCCCAGCTCGAACACATCTTCCTCTTCGACTGGGGGCAATTCCCCCTGAACCGTGAGGATGTCGAAGCCATTTTGCTGCAAGGTGAGGTTCAACTCCCCCAAGACAGCCTGGATGGTGGGCAGGGTAGCCTGTAGCTCTTCGGGATCCGGCTCGTCCAGGATCCCTTCCATGTTGGCATCGCCGTTCACCGCTTGGCTGGGTTCTTCTTCCCCTTCCCAAACCAGCACTTTGATCACAGCATCAACGGGAGTCACCAGAGCATAGGTCTGCTCGTCGATGACCACCTGACGCAGGATCTCGCACTTGAGAGGCTGGTTTTGCTCGTCGCGGAGCACCAAGGTTTCATGGGATCCAGTCATTGAAAACAGCCCAGGGTAGGAAAGACGGGGGTGTACAGAAGCTCATTCTCCCATGTTCTGCCCCCCCTGCAATGCTGAGGGATCCCTTCCAGGCCCACCGGCAGAACTCTATGCTTCGGCTTCTCCTTCTGCTTGGGTTAAGGCTTCCAGAGCCAATAAAATCTCCTCTTCTCGGCGGGCGTAGGTTTCTTCGTCAATTTCTCCCAAATCTAGCTGAATTTGCAGGGCCGTAAGTTCTTTTTGCAGGTTTTCTTTGCTATCCAGCTGTGCTTCGGCGCGTTCTTGGATCTGCTCTGCTAGCCAAAGCAAACTTTGGGCCGGCCAAGTCAACAATTGCCAAACCATCCCAAGGCCCCTAAAGCAGATGATGAGTCTTCGTAATCCTATCAATTTGGATTCTCAGGTGGCCATTGCCCCGGCCTAGCCGTGAAACTTTTTGTTCCCTTCCTCCCCAAGCTGGAAAGACTGGGACACGCACGAAGCGCCAGGGGAAACACTGGCTATTGGTGCTCAGGCAAGTCCTAGCCGCGAAGACTAATCCTCTCGCTGGTGCTTCTCGATCCACTCCATGAGCTCCCCCTCGGAATGGGTACACAGGCGCTCTCCCGTGATTGGGTCTTGGACAGACCACCAGACCATGCCGCTGCCATCTACCCACTGCCGCACCCGCAGTTCATCGCAGGCCGCCAAGACTGCCTTCAGGCTCTGCCAAAGGTGGCGCAGTCCTCTGAAGAGCGCTGAAGAGAAGGGATCCCTGCCGCCGTACTCGGCTGCCAGCTGCCGCTCTTCTTGTTTCAGCAGCTCCATCAAGCGGGTGTTGTTGGCCGCCCTAGCTGCTTCCAAACGACGGGCCAGGGAGGCTGCTATGTTTTGGCGATGGCGGGCCAGGAGACTTGTCCCCCTCATTTCAGCGGCTGCATTCATAGGGCTGCTCTGCATTATCAGTACCTCTACCCGATCAATCCTACCAAAAAATCTGTAATCAGCGATACGGAAATTGCAAAAACTATGGATCATGCGCTCTGCTGGGTGGAATTCAGTCCCAGTGCTCTGCCTGGGAGCTGCCGGAAGTTGATCGAATAAGGGGCCACCTGAGCAGCTCAGGGGCTTTCCTGGGGTGACGGATTTACGCGAGCTGACCTACAGGCGGCAAATTCAAGCAGAGCGGAGACCGGTGCTTTTCCGCATCTTGCGAGAGAAAATGCGTCCAAACCTACGCAGGGCTGCCCAATTTCAGAGCGAGCCAGCCAAAACAGCTCAGGCATGAGGCGGAGGGGAAAAGGATGAAGGACTATCGACTTCAAGGAGGCCTGAATTTATCCTTCCAGCCATGTCCCGTAGCTCCTGCATCAACTCTTGATCTTGAGAGGCAGTACGTGCTCCTGACTCGGCAGCCCATGCTTTCAGGCTTTGAATTTGGTCACGAGCGATAGCAGCTAGAGGAACCGTTTGCTGAATGGCAGTCAAGATATCTTCTTGGGTGAACTCGCGGGGTGGATCCTGATTAAAGGCCATGTGCATGGCGTCATAAATAGTCTGTTCAATTTCCGCTCCGCTGAAATCCTCTGTAGCCATAGCCAGGTCGGTATAGGAAAAGTCTCGTACTCGGTTGGGCCGTAGCCGCCGGATGTGGACTTGAAAAATCTCTTCGCGCTCCCTCTGGTTGGGCAAGTTCACAAAAAAAGTTTCATCAAATCTGCCCTTGCGAAGTAGCTCGGCAGGCAAGACGCGGACATTATTGGCAGTGGCGACAATAAAAACGGGCTTGGTCTTTTCTTGCATCCACGTAATCAGGCTGCCGAAGACGCGCTTGCTGGTGCCCGAATCGCCGGAAAATTCGCTGTTGACACCGCCAAAGGCTTTGTCCAGCTCGTCGATCCACAAAACACAAGGAGCCATCGCCTCGGCAATTTGGATCATCTGGCGCACGCGGCTTTCACTTTCGCCGACAATGCCTCCAAACAATCGTCCCACATCCAGCTTGAGCAGAGGCATCCGCCACTCGCGGGCGATGGTTTTGGCACATAGGGATTTGCCGGTGCCCTGAATGCCAACCAGCAAAACTCCTTTGGGACTCGGCAGGCCATAGGCATGGGCCTGAACACTGAAGCTGTTGCGGCGCCCCCTAATCCAGGCTTTGAGGTTTTCCAGGCCACCGACGTTTTGCAGAGTCTCAGAGGGATTGTAAAACTCCAGGATTTCAGTTTGGCGGATGTATTGTTTTTTCTCTTCCAAAACGAGATCAATATCCCCTTCGCTGACTTTACCGCTGGAAGTACAGACAACCTCGGTTGACCCCTCTTCAGCGATTTCGCCAATCACCAGGTGAATGTGGCTTTGCCCATTCTTATTGGCTTGAAGCGGCGGCAGCTCAAGAGTGGCAGGATAGGCCGTGCCGCTTTTGAATAAAGGAAAGAAATCCGGTGCCTGTAAATAGGGGTTCCAGAGGCGCAAGGCATAAGTATGGCGGAGATGATCTTGGAGATGGGCAAAACGAGTTAGGGCTAATGCTCTGTCGTCAAGGGATCCCTTAAGTACAGCGCCTCTCCTGTTGACTCCCCGCAGTTTAGCTGCCGGCTAGGGGCAAGTAGCATGGGTTGTCAGCTAGGGGATCCCGCTAGCGTTTTGCAGGAGTTGGGGGAGGTAGGTAGAGGGTATCGCGGTGGTCAAACCAGATGCTCGCCAAACCTTTAAGCCAGAGGGACAGCCAGATCCATTTCCACTTGAAATCAAGTCTTGCGCCTTTGAGGTTTGCGCCTTCTACAGTGGCATGATCCAGGTTGGAGCCTTCCAAGTTGGCATAGCTCAGGTCAGCCCAACTGAGATCGGCCCCGCTGAGATTAGCTCGGCTGAGATCGGCCCCGCTGAGATTGGCTCCAATAAGGTTGGCCCCGCTTAAATTGGCGCCGACCAGCTTGACTCCGCCCAAGTCGATCCAGTTCAAGTTAGCTCCGCTTAAGTCGGCTCCCTCCAGGTTTCTGTTGTCGGGCCGACCATTGACCAGTTCCCACACAAGATGCCACTTGGCATCGAGCTGAGTTTCTGGAGAAAGAATAGAGCGTCGCAGGTTGGCCAATTTCAGATCTGCCCCCCTCAGGTTGGCCCCGCTGAGGTCGGCACCGCTGAGGTAAGCGTTACGTAACTTGGCTCTGCCCAGCTTGGTCTGGGTTAGGTTGGCTTCTCCTAGCTTGGCCTTGTTGAGGCTAGCTGCGCTCAGGTCAGCCCCGCTGAGATCGGCTCTGCTTAGGGAAGCTCGGCTTAGGTTAGCTCCGATGAGCTTGACTTGGCTAAGGTCTGCCCGGCTCAGGTTGGCTTTCCTCAGATCTGCCCCGCTCAAGTCCGTTTGGCTCAGGTAGCGCAGAGGGCTGGGAGCATTGACATCAAGCAAGTTCAAACCCGACCTGCCCAGCTTGGCCTCGCTGAGGTTGGTGCCGATGAGGTTAGCCTCCCTCAGGTCGGTGCCAACTAAGCTGGCCTTGCTCAAGTTGGCTCCAATGAGCTTGGCGCCGACCAATTTGGCCCCCACCAGTTTGGCCCTGACCAGTTCAGCCTTGATCAGGCTGGCTCCACAGAGGTTGGTTCCCTCCAGGTTTGCCTTATTCAGATTGGTCTGGCTGAGGTTGGCGCCTCTCAAGTCCGCCTGACTCAGATTGGCTTTGCCCAACTCTGCCCACCTCAAATTTGCCCCGCTGAGGTTAGTTCCTCTCAGGTCAGCCTCCACCAAGCTCGCCCCTGTAAGCTTGACTCCGCTCAAGTCAGCCTGGCTCAAATTGGCCCTGCTCAGGTCGGCATAGATCAGGTTTCTTGCCTGAGCACGGCCGTTGACGAGCTCCCACACCAAGCGCCACTTGGGATCCAGCTGTGTCTCAGAAGAGACGAGAACTCTGCGCAGGTTCGCCAGCTCCAGCTTGGCTCCCCGCAGGTTGGCCTGAGTCAAGTCGGCCCCCTCCAAGTTGGCCTCGCTGAGGTTGGCTTGGCTGAGGTTGGCTCCTCTCAAGTTGGCCGCGGCCAGCCTCGCCCCTTTGAGATTTGCTCGCGTCAGGTCTCTTCCCCTCAGGTCGGCCCGCTCTAGAATAGCCCTGCTCAAGTCAACGTGGTTCAGTTTTTTTTCCTGAGCACGGCCGTTGACGAGCTCCCACACCAAGCGCCACTTGGGATCCAGCTGTGTCTCAGAAGAGACGAGAACTCTGCGCAGGTTCGCCAGCTCCAGCTTGGCTCCCCGCAGGTTGGCCTGAGTCAAGTCGGCCCCCTCCAAGTTGGCCTCGCTGAGGTTGGCTTGGCTGAGGTTGGCTCCTCTCAAGTTGGCCGCGGCCAGCCTCGCCCCTCTGAGATTTGCTCGCGTCAGGTCTCTTCCCCTCAGGTCGGCCCGCTCCAAGTTGGCTCCGCTCAAGTCGGCTTGGGCTAGGCTTTCCCCCTGGGCAACGCCGTTGATGATTGTCCACACCAGGTGCCACTTGGGATCCATCTGCGTTTTGGGAGAAATGACAACCCACCTCAAGTTGGCGTCCGTTAGGTTGGCCCCCAGCAAGCTGGCGCCGATGAGGTTGGTGCCCAGGAGGTTGGCTCCGCTCAGGTTGGCTCCGTTCAGATCGGCCCCGCTGAGGTCTGCTTGAGTTAGATTGGCTCCGCTCAGGTTGGCATGGCTGAGATTCACCTGGCTCAGTCTCGCGCGGTTTAGGTTTGCTCCTCTCAAGTCTGCCCCACTCAGATCTCGCTGACTGAGGTTGGCCTTTCTCAAATCCGCCCAGCGGAAATCTCGCTCGCCAGCCTCCAATTTTGCCCCCAGATCTCCCACCGGACGAAGGGTAACCGGATAGGCTTTCGCGATTTGGATAAGTTGGGGATCACCCGAATCCATTAGGGTTGTCCAGAGAGCAAACTGCTTTTCCCAATCCAGAGGTTGGTTTAGGGTTTGGAGGAGAAGCTCTCTGCCTTTTCCGTTGTAATGGCTAAAACATTTGATGGCGCCGTTTGCGCTTCTGGGATCCTTGCCTCTCAAAACCGGCTGGAGGATCTCTAAACTGCAATCGATATTGCCCAGATCTTTATCAGTAACTGTAGGCACGCCTCATCCCCCCTTTGGCTGCTTTGTTCCTATTCTCGCTATGGGCTTAGAGAGGGTCAAGACCAGTTCAGGGAATTCCCTTAGAAAGGTTAACCTTTGATACAGGAATTCAATCCTTTTTCAAATTCCCTGATCCAAGATAGCGAGCTGAGGAAGAGGGAACTTCCATTTTGGCTATCGGCTTGCTTCTGCCTTGCCGGCGGCTGGTGCTGCAGCTTTTCCCTCAGCCTCGGCCAAGGGATCCCGGCAGGCAACACAAGCAGGGTAGGCAGACAAATACAAGGTGTTGCGGCGGCCAAACCACTCGTAGCGGTGATCCCGGATCTGTTCGTAGCCTCGATCCCCCAGAACCTTCAAGCCAGGAAAGTTGCGGTACAGAGCCAGCCACACCTCCCCGCTCGGCAAAAGGGCGGCAATTTGTTCAATGGCAGCGGATCCCTGCCAGTGGCGCTCTGGGTGCTCCAGATCGATGAGAATCATCCCCAGCTCCACCTGCTCCGGTGGGATCCCCCATTGGGCCAGGGTAGAAGCATCTTGCATGGGGGCGTAGCAAAACTGCCGTCCGCGATCCAGTTGCTCCAAGAGCTGAACGCCGGTGGCACAGAGGTTGCAGAGGCCGTCGTAGATAACCATGTAGGGCATGGTGGGATCCCTCAGGCGGGCTGACCCAAAATCTGGGCTTGGTACTGGGCTTCGGTAAGCAGTTGCCGAGGCTGCCGCTGCAGGAACACCCGACCCATCAGGTGATCGTATTCGTGCTGAAAGATCCGCGCCGGAAAATCCTGCCAGACCACCCTTTGCTGAACGCCTTCTGGAGTGTAATACTCCACCTCCACTTCGCGGGCGCGGGCCACCAGACCACGGCAATTGGGCACACTCAAGCAGCCTTCCCACCCCAGCACCTGGTCAGAACTGCAAGCCAGCAGACGGGGGTTAACCATCACCAAAGGCTGCATTTGCGGCGCTTCCGGGTAGCGGGGATTGGGACGAGAGGCCACGATCAGCACTTGGAGCAGGGATCCCACCTGAGGAGCAGCCAAGCCCACCCCCTGCGCCTCTTTCAGGGTAGCCAGCATGCCTTCTATAAGATCCTGCAAGGCCGGCGTTTTGAACTCCGTCACCGGCTCGGCCACTTGCGTCAGGATGGGATCCCCTAATTGGCGTAGGCGAAAAGTCATGGCTTGCCCCAAGCAATTCTTCTTCTCAGTCTAGCGGGGATCCCTGAGCAGCCTAGCGGCTCTTGCCAGTAGCCACCAGTTCCAGGGCCAGCTTGGAGCGCTTCAGCCCTTCTGGGATGGGGATGGGGTAGTGGCCGGTAAAGCAAGCGGAGCAGAACGAGTTGGGATCCCGGCCCGTGGCAGCCAGCATGCCTTCCCAGCTCAGGTAGGCCAAAGAATCCACTCCAATCTTCTCGGCGATTTCCTCTACGGAATGCTGGGCAGCAATCAACTGATCCTGGCTATCGGTATCGATGCCGTAGAAGCAGGGATGGGTGACCGGGGGGCTGGAAATGCGCATGTGGACTTGGGTGGCCCCCGCCTGGCGCAGGGCTTTGACGATTTTCTGGCTGGTGGTGCCGCGCACAATCGAGTCGTCCACAATCACGATCCGCTTCCCCCGCAGCACGTCCTCCAGGGGGTTGAGCTTCATGCGAATGCCCCGCTCCCGCATGGATTGGGTGGGCTGGATAAAGGTGCGGCCCACGTAGCGATTTTTGATCAGCCCTTCGGTGTAAGGGATCCCCAATTGGCGAGCATAGCCAATGGCCGCCGGCGTGCCGGAATCGGGAACGGAGATCACCCAGTCGGCCTCTGCCGGAGCCTCCTTGGCCAGTTGTTCTCCCAGCCGCACCCGGTAGGAGTAGAGGCTTTCCCCGTGCATCCAACTGTCTGGGCGGGCGAAGTAGATCATCTCGAAGATGCACAGCTTGGGGGTGGCCTCCGCCCAACGCACCGATTGCAGCCCCTGACGGCTGATCCACACCAACTCTCCCGGCTCCACCTGCCGCAGAGGGTCGGCCCCAATGATATCCAAAGCACAGGTTTCTGAAGCCAATACATAATGCAGCGGCTCGGCCTCGGGGTGGCTGAGGGTGCCGTCGCTGCAGATGATCTCCAGCATCTCTGACTGCAGCAGCTCATCCAGAGCGGGGTTGCTGCTCAAAAGCCCCAACACCAGCGGACGCACCCCATAGGGATCCCGTGCCCCGATCAGGCCCTCTGGCGTGCCGATCACCAGACTAAAAGCCCCCTGACAGCGGCGCAAAGCTTGGCAAGTGGCCGCGATCCAATCTTGACCTTGGTTCACCGCCTGGGCAATGGCGTGGGCAATACACTCGGAGTCGGTGCTGCTGGTTAGGTGCCGGTCGGCGGCCTCCAGTTCCTTCCGCAGCTCTTCCGCATTGACCAAATTGCCGTTGTGGGCCAGAGCCAGCGGCCCCAGGCGAGTCTCCACGATCACCGGCTGAGCATTGGCCACGCGGCTGGATCCAGTGGTGGAGTAGCGGGTGTGACCAACCGCCAGATCCCCGGTCAGTTGGGCCAAGTTCACTTCATCGAAGACCTGGGAGACCAAGCCCATCGCCTTGTGAACCCGGCAAAAGGATCCCTCAAAAGTGGCGATCCCTGCCGATTCTTGGCCGCGATGCTGCAAGGCAAATAGGCCAAAGTAGGCCAGCTTGGCCACCTCCTCTCCTGGAGCCAGGATGCCAAAGACCCCGCAAGCCTCTTGCAGCTCTTCCCGGGCATACCCCGCCCCGCTGATGTTTTCTGAGGGGTACAGGGCATCAACGCCAACGGCAGTCTGCCCCTCTGCTTCTCCACAGCCAGAAGATGGTTCTGCTCCCGCCCTTGCTGCCATGGATCCTCGTCTTGCTGTCACGCTTACCAGTCTAACTCGGCCCAGGTCGTTCCCCTCTGTCTAGCTTCACCCCCGAAGGGGGAGTCCACAGGTGGGGTTTGCAAAAAGCTAAGACTCTATCTATAGTGTTAGCAGCGTGTGAGACGCTCCTGCTTTTGCGGCTGAGGAAGCAGGTTGGCCGGGTTTTTGAGTTGAATGCCACCGAAGCTCGGCTCTCCTAGAACCGGCAAGATCCCATAGCTTTGCGTTGTGAGGAGTCAAAGCCCATGAGACAGCAGCCCCATAGGTTCCGTCAGAGCTGGACGTTAGCAGCCCCTGTGATCAAAACCAGTGTGGCCGCTCTTCTGTCGTTGTCACTGGTGGCCTGCCAGGAAGATGCCCGCGAACAGCCTGCGGTTACCATCACGCCGATCTCGGTGGTGGCCCCAACGCCCACTCCTTTCCTCATCCCCAGTCCTGTCCCTACGCCGCTGCTCACCCCAACCCCCACTTCCACTCCCCTCTTTAATCCTTTCCCCACTCCCAGCCCCTCTCCCACCGCTTCCTTTGCGGCAGAGCCGCCTTCGATTGCCGTGGTGTCGCTGACGGACGCGCGACAGACAGTACCCTTCAACGTGCTGGTGGCCGTGACGACTCCTGCGGGTTTGGGGGCCGGCATCAGTTTCCGGGTGGAAATCCGGCAAAGCCCCCTCACCCTCACCTTTGATTTCACTGCCGCTGCCGTCGGCTGTCAGCCCAACAGCAAAACCTGCATCGGCACCATCCCCATTACCATTCCTGCTTCTGCTCCCACCGGGGATTATGAAGTGACGGCAATGGTGGCGGATACCCAGGGCCAAATCGCTTCGGCCAAAGCTCCCTTGCGGGTGTTGCCTGCGCCCAGTCCCTCCCCTTCGCCAACGCCGACCGGCACCCCTAATCCTTTTCCTTCGGTGTCGCCTTCGCCTAGCCCCAGTCCCTCTCCCCGTCCCAGTCCTTCGCCGACGCCCAGCCCGAGAAGCTCCTAACTCCCTCGATCCGTTTCTCCTGTCGATGCTCAGGGCTAAGGTAGCTCTTGAAGAACTTGCTTCAAAGTGGTGACTAAGCGTTCAATGTGGGTTTCCTGGATAATCAAAGGTGGGGAAAGGGCAATGGTATCACCTGTAGTGCGAATCAATACCCCCCGCTCGTAGCAGCGCAAAAACGCTTCAAAAGCCCGCGCTGTCGGTCGGCCAGGGATCCCTTCCAATTCAATTGCCCCCACCAAGCCGAGGTTGCGCACATCGATGACATGAGGCAAGCCCCGTAGGGAATGGAGAGCCTCTTCCCAGAGGGGAGCGAGGTTGGCAGCCCGCTCGAACAGGCCTTCTTCTCGATACAGGTTCAGGGTGGCCAAGCCGGCGGCACTGGCAACCGGGTGGCCGGAGTAGGTGTAGCCGTGGAAAAACTCGATGGGGCTCCAGGAGAGTGTCCTGCTGTTGTCCTCTGGACGGTGCAGGTCATCAACGGAACCGGCAGCCTCCATGAAGGCGGTGTAGATCTCTTGCTTGACAATCACCGCGCCCATTGGGATGGTGCCATTGGTGAGGCCCTTGGCACAGCAAATCAGATCCGGCACCACTCCGAAATAGTTGGCCGCAAAAGGGGATCCCAGCCGCCCAAAGCCGGTGATCACCTCGTCGAAGATGAGGAGAATGCCGTACTTGTCGCAAATGGCCCGCAGCTTTTCCAAATAGCCCACCGGCGGCAGCAACACCCCCGTTGAACCGGCAACCGGCTCCACAATTACTGCTGCAATCGTGCTGGCATCGTGGAGAGCGACGATCCGCTCCAAGTCTTCTGCCAAGTGGGATCCCCAGCGGGGCAGGCCGCGGCTAAAGGCGTTTTGCTCCAGGTTGTGGGTGTGGGGCAGGTGATCCACTCCGGGAATGAGGCTGCCGAAAAACTTGCGGTTGTTGGAGATGCCCCCGACCGAGATGCCCCCAAAGCCAACGCCGTGGTAGCCCCGTTCCCGGCCAATCAGCCGCTGCCGGGATCCCTGTCCGCGTATCCGGTGGTAGGCGATGGCCATTTTCAGGGCCGTATCCACCGCCTCAGAGCCAGAGTTGGTGAAAAAAACGTGATCCAGTCCGGCAGGAGTGAGCTGGATGAGCTGCTCTGCCAGTTGAAAGGCTTTGGGATGGCCCATTTGAAAAGCTGGGGCGTAGTCCAGTTGGGCCACCTGCTGTTGGATCGCTTCCACAATCGGGGGACGACAGTGGCCAGCATTCACACACCACAGCCCGGCAGTCCCATCTAGGATTTGGCGGCCATCGTGGCTGGTGTAGTACATGTCTCGGGCGGCCACCAACAGGCGCGGGTTGGCTTTAAATTGCCGATTGGCCGTAAAGGGCATCCAAAAAGGCTCCAGATTCAGCTCCGCTTGCAGAGCGACGGCTGCTTTTTCCAGGGTTTCTTGCATGGCTGGCCCTCCGGCAGTAGATGAGATTTCAAGCTGGCAGAGATGGGATCTCTAGATTTAGATAATTGCTGGAAAGCAGATTTGGATTGGATAGTTATTGTGGATATAGTCGTTTCAAGTTAGGGTGAGACGCCGGGCTGTTGGGAGAAGCCTTCTGGCAGCGCACAGTCAACATTGAGTTAGGGGTTTAGTGTCCTAGTTTGAATCGAAATGACCACAGTCATTGGAAAGAGACTCCGTCTCGCCAACAGGAATGCTAGGGCAATCCTAATCGGCCTGAGATGCCTCTGAAAAGTTAGTATCTCCGCTCCTGAGGGAGAAAGCGGGTGATCACCACGGGGCGATAGCTGATCTGCGGGGATCCCTCGCGAAAGGCAGCCAAGGTGTGTTGTAAAAACCGTTGATCGTCCCGTTGGGGGTAATCTTCCCGCGCGTGGGAGCCACGGCTTTCCCGCCGTTCCAGGGCGCTGGCGAGGATCAAAGCCCCCACCGTCATGAGGTTGTCCAGCTCCAGCGCTTCGATCAGCTCGGTGTTCCACACCTTGCCCCGATCGTCCAAATGCAAATCCCGCTCGTAACGCTGGCGGATCTGTTGCCATGTTTGGATCCCTTCTTGGAGAACCGATTCGGTGCGGTAGACGCCGCAATGCTCGGTCATGCAATCTTGAAATTGCCGCCGCACCTGATCAATGCGGCTCTTCCCTGATCGTTCCAGGAGCCCGGCAATCCGGCTGGCGGCCTGTTTGAGTAGGGATCCCTCGTCCACTTTCGGCAAGGCTCGACCTCTGACGGCTTCTACCATGGCTGCCCCTGTGCGCCGCCCGAAAACAACGCACTCCAGGAGAGAGTTGCTGCCCAGCCGATTAGCCCCATGCACCGAAACACAGGCCGTTTCACCGGCAGCGAACAGCCCTTCCACACGGGTTTGGGCATCCCGCAGTACCTGCCCCTCCACCGTCACCGGGATCCCGCCCATGCAGTAGTGCACCGTCGGTCGCACTGGAATGGGATCGACAACCGCATCGATGCCCAAGTGGCGATGGGCCTCCTCCCAACAGAAGGGCAGCCGAGTGTGGATCTTTTCTGCCCCCAGATGCCGCAGGTCTAAGTAGACAAAATCTTTGCCGTCAATACCGCGCCCGGCCCGCACCTCCGTAACAATCGCCCGCGAGGTGATGTCCCGTGGGGCCAATTCCATCTGGCTGGGGGCATAGGCGGCCATGAAGCGCTCCCCCTTCCCATTGATCAGATAGGCCCCCTCCCCGCGCACCGCCTCTGAGATCAACACCCCCACCGGATACAGGCCCGTGGGATGAAACTGCACAAACTCCATATCTTGCAGAGGCAGGCCGGCCCGCGCCACCATCGCCATGCCATCGCCGGTGGAAGCAAAGTCGTTGGACGTGGAGTTGTAGATGCGCCCATAGCCGCCTGTAGCCAACATAACCGCCTTGGCCCGCACCACCTCCAGCCGCCCGCTGGCCTGCTCCAACATCACCACGCCCTGGGCTTGGTTGTCCTCCAGGATCAGATCCAGCACATACCATTCGCTGTAGAGCTTGACCCCAAAGCGCTTGAGGTTGCTCACCAACTCGTGCAAAATGGCCTGCCCAGTTTTGTCGGCGGCATAACAGGTGCGCGGGTGGCTGTGTCCCCCAAAGGCCCGCTGGGCAATGCGGCCATCCCGCAGGCGGGAGAACAAGACCCCCAAGTGTTCTAGGTCGATGATCACTTCAGGAGCTTCCCGGGCCAGAATCTCCACCGCATCTTGATCCGCTAGGTAATCGGATCCCTTGACGGTATCGAAGGCGTGGGCTTCCCAGGAATCTTGCGGATCGACATTTTGTAAGGCGGCGGCAATGCCCCCTTGGGCTGCTACCGAGTGGCTGCGAATGGGATGGGTTTTGGATACCAAGGCCAGGTCGAGGTTGGGATCCCGTCGCATAGCTTCCAAAGCCGCCCGGCAACCGGCCAGCCCTCCCCCAATGATGACGATGTCGTGCTCCAGCATGGATGCAGGCAAGCTCTCGCAAAGGATGTCCGCCACAGCTAGGATGGCGTTTCCCCATTATGGCCGGCTCCAGCAGCCTCCCCGGCAGCAACTGGGCATAGCTCGTTATCGCTACGCGACGCTTGCGCGAACGCGCCGGTGAGGTGTAGCCCCTTCCCCTCTGGACAAAAACTGTCAGGCCAGAAAATGAGATGCTTTCCGACAAGACCCATCCAACAGGCTTGGCTGGCTACGATAAAGGTTGGGCCTGGCTTTGCCCTTGAAGAACGTTGCAGCTCATGGCGTGGGTGAGAAGCTCTCCCTAGGAGCAGCCGGAAATGCCAGTGAGCCCGGTCTGGCAGACAGCCCTGAGCGGTGATGATTTGGTGTGGAGGATAGCTATGCGCATTGCTCAGATTGCCCCTTTGCATGAGAGTGTGCCCCCCAAGCTCTACGGCGGCACCGAGCGAGTTGTGTCTTGGCTCACCGAAGAGCTGGTGCGGCGGGGGCATGAGGTGACGTTGTTCGCCAGCGGCGACTCCCAAACCCAAGCGCGTCTAATCCCCTTTCGGGAGCGGGCTTTGCGTTTGGATCCCACGGCCATCGACACAGTGGCTCCTCATGTTTTGATGGTCGAGAAAGCCTTTCAGATGGCCGACGAGTTTGACATTATCCACGGCCACATCGACTACTATCCCTATGCCCTGGCCCGTCGCCACCCGCAGGTTTCTTTTTTGGCCACCCTACACGGGCGACTGGACATTCCGGAGCTGCAGCCCCTCTACACCGAGTTTCAGGACATTCCGGTGGTCTCCATCTCCAATGCCCAGCGGCTGCCTTTGCCCCAGGCCCGCTGGGTGGGGACGGTCTACCACGGCTTGCCCCTGGATCTCCACCGTTTCTATCCAGAAAAGGGGGACTACCTGGCCTTTTTGGGCCGGGTCTCCCCGGAAAAAGGGCTGGATACGGCTATTGAAATTGCCGTCCGGGCTGGGATGCCGCTGAAGGCTGCTATCAAGATCGATGCGGTGGATCGCCAGTACTACGAGTTAGAAATTAAGCCTTTGGCCAGTCGCCACCCCAATGTGGAGATCATAGGGGAAATCACCGACCAAGAGAAAAGCGAGTTTTTGGGCAAGGCCTATGCGGTGCTGTTTCCCATCCGCTGGCCGGAGCCCTTTGGGCTGGTGATGATTGAAGCGATGGCCTGTGGCACGCCGGTAATTGCCACCCGTTTTGGCTCAGTACCCGAGGTAATGGCCGACAGGCGCTCCGGCTTTATTGTCGACTCGGTGGAGGAAGCAGTGGAGGCTGTGGAGAAGGTGGGATCCCTAAGCCGAGCCGGGGTGCGGCAGGTGTTTGAGGAGCGGTTTAGCGTGGAGAGGATGGTGTCGGACTATGAGGCTCTCTACCACCAACTGGTAAACGAGCGGCAACTGGCCTCGAGGACGGCAGCCTAGCCTATTAGGGCCCTTGGAAAGCGGTGTCGACTATCGCCGCCATCTGAGCTGAACCTTGCTCCCTCTCTCTTTCGGTTGCATGAGAATCGAAAACAAGAGATCGAGATGGCAGAAGACATCATCCAAATTCAAGATCAGTACTACATCCGGGCCAGCGCCTCTTGGGTGGAGGCACGCTCTCATGTTCTCAAGCATGACAACTGCTTTGCCATCTTTGACCGGCGAGGGAACATGCGCCCCCTCGGCATCCGGGATCATGGCCTCTTCCGGGACGACACCCGCTTTTTGTCCCGCTGGGTGTTGGACTTGCAGGGAAAGCAGTTCCTGCTGCTCAGCTCAGAGGTGCGGGAAGACAAAGATATTTTGGCGGTGGATCTGACCAACCCGGAGTTCACCACCTCAGAGGGGCAGTTTATCGGTCAAGATACCCTGCATGTTCTACGGACTACTTTTCTGTGGAACAACGTAGCCTACGAGCGCATTCGCATTCACAACTACGGCTCGGAGCCGTTTCGCGTGCCGATTACCCTGCGCTTTGAGGCGGACTTTGCCGATATTTTTGAGATCCGGGGCATCCGACGGGCCCAGCGGGGTCAAGTGCTGCCGGCCCAGGTGAACCCTGAGGGAGTGGTTCTCCGCTACCGCGGCTTGGATGGAGTGGAGCGGCAAACCCAGTTGCAATTTTTGCCGGCGCCGGAGCTAGTGTCGGAGAAGCTGGCGCAGTGGTGGGTGCCTTTGGCCCCGCAGGAGGAACGGGATTTGGAGCTGAGGGTGATCTGCAGCTACGGCGGGGAGGAGATTGCCCCTTTGACCTACCAGGAGGCTCTGCAGGCGGAGCGGGAGCAAAGGGCTTCCTTGCGGGCGCAAGCCCACCGGATCGACACCGGCAATGCTCAGTTTAACGATTGGCTCAACGCCTCACGGGATGACCTGCTGATGATGCTCACCCGCACTCCCTACGGGCTTTATCCCTATGCGGGGGTGCCCTGGTTTACCACGGTCTTCGGGCGAGATGCCCTGATCACCGCCTTGGCTACTCTTTGGTGGTTCCCGGACTTGGCCCGAGGGGTGTTGCTCTATCTGGCGGCCCATCAGGCCCAGGAGCTGGATCCCAGTCGCGATGCGGAGCCGGGCAAGATCCTGCACGAGCATCGGCGCAGCGAGATGGCCAAAACCCGCGAGATCCCTTTTGGCAACTATTTTGGCAGCATCGACTCCACCCCTCTGTTTGTGGTGTTGGCAGGACGCTATGTGCAGCGCAGCGGCGATCTCGAGCTGTTGCGGCAGCTCTGGCCAAACATCGAAGCAGCCCTGCACTGGATGGACACTTACGGGGATCCCGATGGGGATGGCTTTCTGGAGTACGCGGGCAAAGCTCACCGGGGCCTGCGCAACCAGGGCTGGAAAGATTCTGAAGATGCCATCTTCTACCCGGACGGATCCCTGGCAGAACCCCCCTTGGCCCTGTGCGAGGTGCAGGGCTATGCCTACGAAGCTAAGCAGTTGGCAGCAGAGATGGCCGAGCTGCTGGGGCGGCAAGAGCAAGCAGCCCAGTTGCGACAACAAGCGGAAAAGCTGCAGCAGCAGTTTTGGGATCACTTCTGGTGCGAAGAGTTGGGGGGCTATGCCCTGGCTTTGGATGGCCAGAAGCAACCCTGCCGGGTGCGCAGCTCCAACATGGGCCACTGTCTGTTTTCGGGGATCGCCCATCCCGAGCACGCCGCCCGCATTGCCCGGCAACTGCTGGAGCCAGCTTTCTTCAGCGGCTGGGGGATCCGCACGGTGCCGGAGGGAGAGGGCCGCTACAACCCCATGTCCTACCACAACGGCTCCATCTGGCCCCACGACAACGCCTTGATTGCCGCAGGCTTATCTCGCTATGGCTTCAAGGGCGAAGCGGTGCGGGTCTTGACAGCGCTGTTCGATGCCAGCCAGTTTCTGGAGCTGAAGCGGCTGCCTGAGCTGTTTTGTGGCTTTCGGCGGCGACAGCGGGAGGGCCCCACCCTTTATCCGGTGGCCTGTCTGCCCCAGTCTTGGGCGGCGGCCAGTGTGTTTTTGCTGCTGCAGGCTTGTCTGGGGCTGGAGATCGACGGGCTGGCTCAACGGGTACATTTAACCAAGCCCACTCTGCCCCTGTGGCTGCCCCATGTCATTCTTGAGAATGTGCAGGTGGGCCAGGGATCCCTGGACATCGGTCTCTATCTGCAGTCAGGAGGGGTGGGGATCACCGTCCTCAGGAGTGCGGGGGACGTGGAATTGACGGTGAAATAGTTGCAAAATTCAAGACATCCGCAACACAACCTACAACTAAGTTTCACCTGCCAAATGTGGCGATAGGGACACAACTCAACAGTTCAGACAGCCTCTCCCTATCCCACATCACCCACATCATCAGAAGTTCTACTCTTGAATGTAGAGCTGATCCAAATTCCACAATGGCCCCAGAATGGGTCGGGGATCCACCCCTTGAATGCGGTTGCGCAGGGCTGAGAGAACCAGGGGGTTGAAAGTGCCAATTTGGGGCAGCTGTTCCTGGATGATGATTTGAAACCGGTCGTAGAGGGCCTTGCGCTTTTCAAAGTCTAGCTCCCGCACCCCTTCGATAAAGATGCGGTCGATCTCCCGTTCCCAATCGCTGACCTCAACCCCTTCTGCCGGGTTGCCGGGCAAATCTCCCAGATTAAAGAGGTGCAAACGGCCGTCGCTGCGCCAGATGTTGGAGCCGTTGTTGGGCTCGGTGCCGCCGCCACCAAAGCCCAGCAGCAGGGTTTCCCAGTCGCGGCTATCGGTGCGCTGCACCAGGGTGTTGAAGGCGATGGGAGTAAAATCGACGGTGATGCCGATCCGCTCCAGGTCGGCTTTGATCAACGCGCCGGTGGCCTCTCGCTGATTGTTGCCAGCGTTAGTCAGCAGGGTAAAACGGACGCGGTTGCCCTCGGAATCCCGCAGGTGGCCCTCCACATCATAGGTGTATCCGGCATCGAGGAGCAGTTGCCGCGCTTTTTCAGGGTTGTAGTCGTAGGTGGGCAAGCCCTCTTCGGGGCTGAGGTAGAAAGGGCTGGCGGGGGAGAAAACCGAGTGCTGGATCTCGCCCAACCCTTGCAGAACGCTATCGACGTAAAACTGCCGGTTCATGGCATGGGCCACCGCCCTGCGGAAGTTCAAATCGTTGAACCAGCGACTTTTGACGGGATCCACAAAGGGCCGCCCGGTCTGGGGATCGCGGGCTCGGCTGAGGTTGAAGGCAAAGAAATTGTTGTTCAAAGTCTGGCCGAGATTGTAGATGGTGAACTGATCCCGTTCTTCTTCTCGCTTTAAGAGCTGAAAATCTCTCCCCCGCACCGAAAACACGTCGGTCTCGCCGGAGCGAAACTGCAGCAGCGCGGTGTCCTCTGAGTCCACAATGCGCAGGATCACCCGTTCAATGCGCGGGATCCCTTCCCCCTTCCAGTAGTAGGGATTGGGCCGGTACACCAGCCGTTGGCCAGGGGTGTATTCCTGCATGACATAGGGGCCAGCCCCCACCAATTGCTGCACCGGCGTGTCGATACCCCAGGTTTGCAAGAAAAGGGGGTTGCCCCGGCTGTCCAACTGCTCGACAGTGGGCTCGAGGATGTGCTTGGGCAAAATAGGGGATCCGGCCTGCAGCAGAAAGGGAGCGAAGGGCTCCGGCAAAACGAACTCAATCCGCCGCTCGTCCAGCGCCCGCACCTGAGGCAATGCTCCGGCTTCTCCAATTCGCTGCACATCCCGCGCAGAAGTCGGGATCCGCTCGTTGAAGATGATGCGGTTAAAGGTAAAGTCCACATCTGCTGCTGTCAGAGGCTCTCCATCCGACCAGCGCAGCCCCTCCCGCAAGGTAAAGACATACCGCAAGCCGTCCTCAGACACTTCCCAGCCTTCCGCCAGCTCCGGTTTGGGCAAGAGGGTATCCTCATCCAAGGTGACCAAGCCCGCCTCCAGGTAGGCGATGGCGTCGCGGCTGGAGCTTTCGGCGGCCAGATAGGTGTTGAAGGTTTTGGGATCCGAAGTCACCGTGGCAACCAGATGGGGGGGGCGGGTGGGCGTGGCACAAGCGCTGAGCCAGAGCAGAAGGATCCCTAGTAGAGAGACAAAAAGGTTCCTCCTGAGTCGGTTTGCCGAGGTGTTGTTTTGGCCCGCCATTTCTTTTGCCAAGTCGTTGTTCCAAGCAAGTTTGGGACGGCTCGCCCGCATCCCGCGCCCTGTGGCCCAAGCGCTCCGCGCTGCTGAGGCCCTCACCCCCAGCCCTTCTCCTAGAGGAGTAGCCCCCCTCCCGGCCCCTTTCCCAGAGGGAAAATTGGGGATCCAGGTAATGGGTGGTTTGACTGCGACTTGGGCAGATTCTGCGTTTTTGAGGGAGCGGTTGCTTGCCAGTTTGGCAGCTCGGGCAGGGCGATGACCAGGTTCTTTTCAGACTCTGCTGGGAAGGTTAGCACTCCAGCAACAGGGCTACTGCGAAGGCAGCAATGGCCTCTCCCTGACCTATGGGGCCCAGTTTTTCGTTAGTAGTAGCCTTGACCCCCACTTGCTTGGGGGAGATCTGCATCGCCTCTGCCAGGCGGGCCTGCATGGCGGGGATGTGAGGTTTGAGCTTGGGCTGCTCCGCCACCACCACACTGTCTACATTGGCAACGCACCAGCCCTCTTGGCCCACCAGCTGCACCACTTGCTGTAGTAAAAGGATGCTATCTGCCCCTTTCCAACGCTCTTCTTCAGGGGGGAAGTAGTAGCCAATATCCCGCAGAGCGGCAGCCCCCAGGAGAGCATCCATGATGGCGTGGGTGAGGACATCGGCGTCGCTATGGCCCAATAGCCCCTTTTCGTAAGGGATCCGGATCCCGCCCAGGATCAGGGGGCGCCCCTCGACGAGGCGGTGGATGTCGTAGCCCTGGCCAATGCGCACTTTTCCGGCTCCCTTGGGAAAACCATCGAGACCCTTGTCGACCATCGCCCCCTCCGAGGAGCTAGGGGGATGGGAGTCGAGTAACCGACAAGCAGCTTTTGAGAACGCCTCTTTCTATTCTGCCGGCTCCAGAGGGGAATAGCAGATGGGACAAGACGAACCACTGTAGCAGTCGAAGCAGATGAGGTGAGACTTCCCGTAGGGATTGGCGCAGCGCTTGGCCCACTGATAATCGCTGTAGCTAAGATCTTTTCCGCAAACGTCACATCTGGCCATCCCGCTTTCTTCTCCTCAAGCTTCCGAATTAAAACACCACACTAGAGAGATGATCCTAATCGATCCCTGAGCCCCAGCTTGAGAGAAACTATCCCCCAGCCCTGTCCAGAAGGGGATCCTGCCGCCCACAGGGGATCCCGTCTTCGAGAGGCGTCCAGCCCGGCTGCCAAAGATCCCGGTTCTTCAGGGTGGCCGCGTTGACCCAGAGGCGCACCTGGGGATCGCAGACGGCTCTTAGCTCGGCAAACACCAGCCCTCCTTCCCCTTGTTGGCGAGCGGTGACCTGAAAATGTCGCCAACCCAGAACAGGCTGAACGGAAGTCCATTTGGAGCCGAGGAGGTGCGGGAAAGGCTGTTTCCGACGGGGTTTGTTGCGAGCCACGGGACGGAGGGTGCGAGCGGGTAAGGGATGAAAGGGACCCAGCTTTCCGGCCATTCCTGAGGACGGCAGCGGGGATCGAGGGGAGCGGCAAAGCCAGCCGAGATCCTGAGTTTCCCTCAGATCCGCCTGTGATCGGTATGTGTGATCGGTATGATCGAGGGGATCCCTTTCCACTCCAGCCTATCCAACCATGGAGCAGCACCGGCAACGGCTTCAGTTCTCTTTCTGGCAGGCAGTCTTGAAGGGGGGCCTTCTGTTTCTGATCCTGGCTGGCCTAATCTTGGGAACAGGCCTGCCCTTGGGAGCGGCAACCGGCCCCACTTTGTCCGGCAAACTTACGGGGCCAGAGTGGCGACAAGCAGACCCGGAGGCCAAGCAGGACTTTTGTCGCAAAGCCTTTCAAGCGTTTCGCGCCTCTCCTTCCCAGAGCTACATCATCAGCTCCAATGTGCAGGCTTTGACCCCAGAAGGTTTGTGTCGGCGCTTGGATCAGTTTTATCAGTATGCCGTCAACGACGAGATCCCCATCAACCAGGCGGCCAATATTGCCCCATTGCTGTTTTCAGACTTACCTCTGGAGCAGCCTTGATCCCATGTGGATCGCTTGTCCTGCCGAGGACATAATGACTTTCTCTTAGTGAGGATCCCAGCCCGGCTGTGACAGGTTGGCCGGATTCAGACAGGTGTGGGCAAGGGTTCCAGGGGTGTAGGGAAAGGGAGCTGTTGGAGTTGGGGTTGTTGAGGGCGGATCCCCATCGCTTGGCGCATCAAGGCAGGCTTGAGCAGCGGCAAAACCTCCAGTCCCCACAGGCCCAGGCGACGCAAGACCAGCAACGGCCAGCTTCGGTTGGAAAAGAGGCGATTGGCAGCATCGGTTGCAAAAAGAACCAGCGCGTTTTCTGGGCGGCGACAGCGCTCGTAGGCTTTTAACAAAGCCGGATCGCCGGGATCCCGGCCCGCCATTTTGGCTTCGATCAACAGGGCAGCCAAGGCCGCCACATCCCGCATGCCCAGATTCGCTCCCTGCCCCCCCAGCGGATGGGTGGTATGGGCAGCATCCCCCACCAAAGCCAGCCGGGATCCGATATAGGTTTGGGCATGGGCCCGCTGCGGCTGATAACAAGCTCTGGGAGAGGCGGCCAGCAACGCTCCCAACTGGGATCCAAACCAAGGCCGGATGGCCTGCAGAAACTCAGCCTCAGATAAGCCCATCAGCCGATCTCGATCCGCTTGGCGAACTGTCCAGACGACGCAACTGCGATGGGGATCGGAGGTGGGCAAAATGGCGAAGGGACCGCTGACCTGAAAGCGCTCGTAGGCCACCTGCCGGTGAGGATGCTCATGGGTGAGGGTGGAAACGATGCACACCTGTCCATAGCCCCAGCGGGATAACGGGATCCCAGCCTGTTCCCGCAGCCGCGAACGGGCCCCATCTGCAACCACCAGCAAAGCAGCTCGCAGAGTTTGCCGGGATCCCTCCTGGGCCAGCTCTACCCGAATGTGATCTGCTGCAGGGGAGAAACTTTGCGCCTGAGCAGGGCTGAAAAGGGTTACCGAAGGGCACTCGCGAATGCGCTGCAACAGAGCTTTTTGGGTAATTTGATTTTCCACGACGTAGCCCAGCGCCGGCGCTTGGAGCGTTTCGCGGCACAACTGAGCCATCCAGGGGCTTTCCCCATCAGAGACCTGAATGCGGTGGATGGGAGAGACTCCCCAGGCCTCCATAAGGGGCCACACCCCAATTCGCTGCAGAATGCGGGCTGTCCCCAGAGCCAAAGCGCTGGCTCGGCCATCGGGCCCCACCCCCTGCGAGAGATCCCGCCCCTCGATCAGCCCGACGCGGATCCCGGCCTGGCCCAAAGCGGCTGCTAAGGTGGATCCCACCATCCCAGCTCCGGCAATCACCACTTCAAAATCCAGTCGCCTCGGCGGGACGGTGTCCTCGGCTGTTGTCGGGGCAACGGCGAGCGGGGCAGTGGAAGTGGGCAAAGGGCTCATGGACACTCACGGCAAGTGGGCTCAACCTCCATTCTAAGGTTCCTGCACCTGGCAGGCCGCTAAGGACAAGCGGCAAGTGGGGTCAAAGCGCCACGAGGGATCCCTTTTGATCTCAGCCCCTTTGTTTGCTGCTGCAGGGTGGAATCCCTGTGGGTAGCTCTCTGCTGATTGTTGCCCAGGGGGAGCGGGCCGGAAGGTGTGCACCAGAGTGACGTTGTTGGACGAAGGGGTTGGTGCTGGGATCCCATGGGCCGCAGGGGGCTGGGAAAGGCATCCCTGAGCCATAGCCGATAATAGGACTGTCCTCTTGCTATCCCGCTTTCTATGCCCAGCTCCATCATTTCCCCGGAAAACCTGCTGGATCTCTGTGAACAGGGTGTGTACAAGGCGTTGGCCGCTGGAGCCGACCAGGCAGAAGTGTTTGCCAACTCAGGCCGGGAAACGGAAGTCACGTTTGAAAAAAACGACCTGAACCTGGCCCGCAGCAGCAGCGAGACCCTGTTCGGCATTCGGGTTTTCTGTGGCGGCAGGCTGGGCTTTGCCACCTCCAACCGCCCGGAAGAGTTAGCTGAGACGGCTGCTGAGGCTGTGACCATGGCCAAGGCTTCGCCGGCGGATCCCCTGAACGGGCTGCCGGAGCCCCAACCTCTGCCCCAGGTGCCCTTTGCCCTTGATCCGGGGCTGCTGGAACTGGATGCCGCCACCCTGACCCAGTTGGGATCCCAATTGCTGGAGTGGGTGCGATCCAAAGACCCTCGCATCACCATCGACAGCGGCTCCCTCAGCGTTGAGGAAGAGACCCTGGCTATCGCCTCTTCCACCGGCATCCGCGCCAACCATCACAGCGTGGAAGCGGGGGGCTCCCTCTTTGGCATGGCCATTGATGGGGACGAGGTGGGCAGCTTTGCCTACGACGGCGACAGCGTCCAGAAGCGGGCCGATCTCATCCCAACGCTGGAGCGGGCTTTTGATCGCTTTGTCCAAAAATGTGTGGGGGCGCTGGGGGCTACCGAAGGGGAGAGCTTTCGCGGCCCTATCATTCTCCCTCCAGATGTGGTGGAGGACTTCCTGGGGGATCTCCTCTTTGTCTTGGGGGCAGATGCGGTGCGCAAAGGCAAAAGCCCTCTGGCGCAAAAAATGGGATCCCGGATCGCCAGCCCGTTGCTCACCGTGGTTTCTGAAGGCCTGGGCCTGCCCGGCTACCCCATTGAGCCCTTCGACCGCGAAGGGATCCCTCGCCAAATCACCCCCTTGGTTCACGAAGGGATCCTCTGCAACTTCATGTACAACAGCTACGAAGCTCGCGCTGCCGGGATCCCGTCCAACGGCCATGCCACAGGGGGGGCGGGCAGCCTGCCGGGGGTGGGGCCAGCTTGTTTGAGAGTGGCGCCGGGGACAACCCCCCTGTCTGAGCTGTATGCCATGGAGCGGGGCATTATTGTCACCCGTCTTTCCGGCAGCAGCAACCCCATCACCGGCGACTTTTCCGGGGTGGTGAAAGGGGGCTTCTTGGTCAAAGGCGGCGAAAAACGCCCCATCCTGGAGACCACCATTGCCGGCAATCTCTACGATTGTTTGCGTAATATCTCCGCCATCTCACAAGAGGTGACCGTTTTCAACGGCAGCACGGCTTTTCCTGCTCTGCGCATTGAAGATGTATCGGTAACGGCTGGCTAGTCGCGCCGGCGGGACGGAGTCCTGAATAACTGGGTATCGTGGGGGGCGGACAAGCCTTCCTGACCAGAGGGTGGAGAGTAGCCAGTCTGCGAACAGGCAGGAGACAAACAGAGGGTGGATCCTATGTGGCCAGTAGAGGGTCGGCAGCGCGTCATCATCGAGGCGGTGACACCGGAAATCGACGGCGGGCGCTACGCCATCAAGCGGACGGTGGGAGAGTATGTGGTGGTGGAAGCGGACATCTTCGCCGACGGCCACGATCAGCTCTCGGCGGTGCTCTGTTTTCGCGAGGCCGGTGCAGAGGGTTGGCAGGAGATCTTCATGGATCCCATCGGCAACGACCGCTGGCGGGCCCAATTTCAGGTCACTCAGATCGGCCAAGCTTCTTACCGGATTTTGGCCTGGGTGGATCCCTTCAAAACCTGGCAGCAGGATCTGTACAAGCGGGTGGAGGCCGAGCAGGATGTTTCTGTGGAGCTGCTGATCGGGGCCGAGCTGATCGAGCGGGCCGCCCAACAGCAAAGCGGCGATCGCGGTGGCGGCGCGGAGCACTCTCTGCAGGCAAAGCTGCGCAACTACGCCCAAACACTCCGCCAAGGGGGGGATCCCGCCATAGAAGCAGCCCTATCCCCCACGTTGGGATCCCTGATGCAGGTTTACGGCGAGCGCCCTTTTGTCAGCACCTACCCAGAGCGGCGGGTTTGGGTGGATCCGGTCAAAGCCCGCTTCAGTGCCTGGTACGAGCTGTTTCCCCGCTCCTGTGGCCCCAACGAACACACCCACGGCACCTTCCGAGATGTGGTCGCGCGGCTGCCGCTGATTGCGGAAATGGGCTTTGATGTGCTTTACCTGCCCCCCATCCATCCCATTGGGCGCACCTTTCGCAAGGGCAAAAACAATGCCATGACCGCCGAGCCAGAGGACGTGGGTTCTCCCTGGGCCATCGGCGGGCTGGAAGGCGGGCACAAAGCCATTCACCCCCAATTGGGATCCCTGGCCGACTTTCATCATCTGGTGGCGGAAGCCAAACGGTTCCACATCGACATCGCCCTGGATATTGCCTTTCAATGCTCTCCGGATCACCCCTATGTAAAAGAGCACCCGGAATGGTTTAAAAAGCGGCCCGATGGCAGCATTCAATATGCGGAGAACCCGCCCAAAAAGTATCAGGATATCTATCCCCTCAACTTTGAAACAGAAAACTGGCAAGCCCTTTGGGAAGAATTGAAAGGTGTGATCGAATACTGGATTGACCAGGGGGTCAAGATCTTCCGGGTGGATAACCCCCACACCAAGGCATTCGGCTTTTGGGAGTGGTGTATTGGTCAGATCAAAGCCAAGCACCCGGAGACGATCTTTCTGTCCGAAGCGTTCACTCGCCCAAAACTGATGAAATCGCTGGCCAAGCTGGGCTTTACCCAGTCCTACACCTATTTCACTTGGCGCAACGACAAGTGGGGCCTGACCGAGTATTTCACCGAGCTCACCCAAAGCTCAATGCGGGAGTACTATCGCCCCAACCTGTGGCCCAATACGCCCGATATTTTGAACGAGTTTTTGCAAAAGGGGGGTCGCCCGGCTTTTATGCTGCGTTTGATCCTCGCGGCTACCCTCGGGGCCAGCTACGGCATCTATGGCCCGGCTTTTGAACTCTGCGAAAACCGCCCGCTCCGTCCCGGCAGCGAAGAATATCTGGACTCGGAAAAATATCAAATCCGCCACTGGGATCTGGATGCCCCGGATAACTTGCGGCCTTTGATCCAGCAGGTGAACCGGATCCGGCGACAAAACCCGGCCCTGCAGAGCGACTGGAGCTTGGTGTTTCATCCCACCGACAACGAGGCCCTGATTTGCTATTCCAAGCGCACCTTCAGTGGCGATAACCGCATTTTGGTGGCAGTGAATTTGGATCCTTTCCACATTCAGTCCGGCTGGGTCACCCTCAACTTGGGGGCTCTGGATTTGGAGCATTGGCAAACCTTTAAGCTGACCGATCTGTTGGACGGCCAGCAGTATTCCTGGCAGGGATCCACCAACTACATCAAGTTGGATCCCTGGACGATGCCTGCCCATATTTTTCTCCTGGAGAGCTGAAGACCCTGAGAAGGACAGTACAGTGGTGTCATGCCCTCTGCGGAGTTCTCTCGATGGGCCAGGAGATTGCCTGCCTCAGCTTTGGCGCCGAAGACTTTGCCAAGTTCGCCGCTCAACTCCGGCAAGAGACGGATTTGCTGGAGCGCTGGTTGGCCGGTGCGCCGGGGCTGGATCCGGCTTGTCAGCCCTTTGCCCAGGGATCCCCGGTGGGCGGGTTTGAGCTGGAGGCATGGCTGGTGACCCCTCAGGGAGATCCGGCCCCGATAAACTCAGCCTACCTGGAAGCGGTGAACGATCCGCTGGTGGTGCCGGAACTGGCCCAGTTCAACGTGGAGATCAACAGCCGGCCCCAAGTTTTGGTCGGCTCGGCTCTGCGGCAGTTTCAGCAAGAGCTGGGCCAAACGTGGGATCGCTGTTGCCGGGTGGCCGAACACTTGCAGGCGGGGTTGATGATGATCGGGATTTTGCCCACGGTGCAGCAAAAGCAACTGACCTTGGAGATGATCTCCCCCCGCAAGCGTTACCTGGCCCTCAATGAGCAAATCCTGAACTTGCACCGGCGCGAGCAATCCCCAGGGATCCCGTCTCTGGGGCTGGAGATCGAAGGGCCTGCCACCCTGTTGCGGGTGGCTCACCCCGACATCATGCTGGAAGCGGCAACCACCTCTTTCCAAATCCATCTGCAGGTGGCCCCCCACCAGGCAGCCCGCTACTTCAACGCTTCTCTCATCGCCTCGGCCCCTTTGGTGGCGCTGGCGGCCAATTCCCCCTACCTGTTCGGGCACGATCTGTGGGCAGAAACCCGCATCCCTTTGTTTGAGCAAGCTTTGGATGGGCCACCCCCGCCCTCCCCCACCCACTGCCCCCGCGTCACCTTCGGGCAAGGCTATGTACAGGGATCCCTGATGGAGCTGTTTTGGGAAAATGTGCATCGCTACCCGGTGGTGCTGCCGCAAACGTTGGCCGCCTCTCCCTGGGAGCTGGCCCATCTGCGCCTCCACAACGGCACCATCTGGCGCTGGAACCGCCCCCTCATCGGCTTGGATCCGGTTCCCCATCTGCGCATCGAACAGCGGGTGGCGGCGGCAGGCCCAACCCTACCCGATATGATCGCCAATGCGGCCTTCTACTTTGGTCTGGTGCAAGCCTTGGGATCCCAGCCCGTCCCCCCCGAGCAGGAGCTGAGCTTTGCCCAGTGCCGCGCCAATTTCTACACGGCGGCCCGCTGGGGTCTGGAGGCCCCCATCACTTGGCTCAAGGGTTGGCAGGGATCCCTGCGCCAATTGCTTTTGCAAGAGCTGCTCCCCCTGGCCGAGGGAGGGCTGGCCCAACTGAACTTGGCCCAACAGGATATCCAAGTGTATCTGGGCATTCTCCGCGCCCGCGTCGAGTCGGGGCAGAATGGGGCCACCTGGCAGCGCCGCTATGTCGCCCGGCATGGTAAAGATATGCAACAATTAACCTGTGCCTACTGGGAACGGCAGCGGCAAGGCCAACCGGTACACACCTGGGATCTCAGCTAGGGCTCTCTCCACAGCCGGTTGTACCAGCGGTGGGCCACCGCGGCGGCAGGACGGATCCCTGGCCCGCATCTCGAGTGGGCAAACTCTCTCTCAGATGGCCTTGTTGCGACCCGAGCTACCGCAGCGAAACGGTTCATTCGCGACCAAGGACTTCGTTGGACTTCTGCTCCCTCCTACCCCAGGGAGAGAGGCCAGAAGCCAGAAGTTTGAGTCGAGCCTCTTAGCCCAAACAGTATGCTCACCGTTCTCGATCATCTACCGGATCAACTGCTGGATCTAGAGGCCCATCAGCTTTACGACCGATTGGGCGGGCCAACCCTCATCCATCTGCCGGGACGACGGGATCCCGCCCTGTTTGTGTCCGTCCTGCTGCACGGCAACGAAACCACCGGCTGGCAGGCGGTGCGACAGCTTCTCCGCCGCTACAGTCCTCTGCACCGCTGCCGCGAACGGGAATTGCCCCGCTCCCTTTCCCTCTTCATCGGCAATGTTCAGGCAGCCCGTCAAGGACAACGGCGGCTGGACGGCCAACCCGACTACAACCGCATTTGGGGCTCCGGCTCCACCCCCGAACATGCCATGGCCCAGGCCGTCCTGCAGCAAATGCAGCAGCGGGGCGTTTTTGCCAGCGTCGATATCCACAACAACACGGGCACCAACCCCCACTACGCCTGTGTCAATCACCTGGATGCCCCTACCCTGCACCTGGCCACCTTGTTTGGGCGCACCGTCCTCTATTTCACCAAGCCAGAAGGGGTGCAGAGCATGGCCTTCGGGCGCTTCTGCCCGGCGGTGACCCTGGAATGCGGCAAGCCGGATCAGCCCCACGGCACCCAGCATGCCTACGAATTTCTGGAAGCCTGCCTTCACCTGTCGGCGATCCCGCAGCGCCCTGTCCTCAGCCAAGATATCGACCTCTTCCACAGCGTCGCCATTGTCAAAGTCCCGGATCAGGTGAGCTTCAGCTTTGGGGAAGAGAATGGCGACCAAGAGGGATCCCCCTCCCACATCCGCTTCCCGCCGGATTTGGATCTCCTCAATTTTCGGGAGCTTCCCCCCCACACCCCCATTGGCTGGACGAACAACGGCTTCCACCTGGAGGTGCAAGACGAGCAGGGCCAAAATGTGGCGGATCGCTTTTTCTATGCCTGCAATGGAGAAATTCGCACCAGCGTGCCCATCATGCCGGGCATGCTCACCCTCAATAGCCGCATCATCCGCCAAGACTGCCTCTGCTACCTGATGGAGCGCTACCCCCTGGCCGGCTGAGCCGGGCTGCCAATTTCCCCGAGGGGATCCCCAAACCAGAACAGGTGGTGCTCCCCACCCCTGCAATAACAGACTCCCCGCTGGCCGCTGTACCCGTCCGCCGAGGGATGGTGAGTACGCTAACGTGGGACAGAGCGACCCCTGCAAGCCCTATCCTGAAAACTGCCAACGGCACGCTGAGCCCACGGGATCCCTATGTTGCGCCTGCTGCGGATCGAGAACTTTGCCCTGATCGAGCAATTGGAGATCCCCTTTCGAGCGGGGCTAAACGTGCTCACCGGAGAAACCGGGGCCGGCAAATCCATCATCCTCGATGCTCTGGATGCAGCTCTAGGAGGTACAGCCCGATTGCGTCAGCGGGACGGAGTCCTGGCTTTGCGCGCCGGCAGCGAACGAGGTCTGGTGGAGGCAATTTTCCATCTCAATCCCGAGCTGCAAGCCTGGTTAGAACAAGAACAAATCGAACCCCTAGAGGAGGGCCTGGTTTGTAGTCGCGAGCTGGTGTTGCGCAACGGCAAGCTCACCAGCCGCCTGCGGGTGAATGGGGTGCTGGTGAACAAAGCCCAGATGCTCAACCTGCGGGCCAAATTGGTAGAGATCACTGCCCAGGGGCAAACCGTTCAAATCCAATCTCCCCAAACCCAGCGCCGTTGGCTGGACGACTTTGGCGGCGAAGAGTTGTTGCGAACACGGGCGGAGGTGGCTGCCCTTTACCAAACCTGGAACCAACTGAAAACAGAGGTGGAATCCCGCCGGCAAAGCCAACAACTGCGCCTGCAACGGCTAGACCTGCTGGAGTTTCAAGCGCAAGAGCTGGCCGCCCTGCGCCTGGAGGATCCCGACGAAATGGCCAAGCTGGAGCGGGAACGGGAGCGCCTGGCCCACCGCGTGGAACTGCAACAGCAAAGCTACGAAGCTCACCAATTGCTCTATCAAAACGACAGCGGCTCACCGGCCATCGCCGATCTGTTGGGCCAGGTAGAACGGTTGCTCCAGACCATGACCCAGCGGGATCCCGACCTAGCCCCTCTGGCGGAAATGGTCAGCAGCGCTCTCATTCAGGTGGAGGAGGTGGGGCGGGAGCTGGTTCGCTACGGCGAGACGCTGGAGGCGGATCCCGGTCGGTTGAACAAAATTGAACGGCGCTTGGCGCAACTCAGACAAGCCTGCCGCAAATACGGCCCGACCTTGGCCGAGGTGATGGCCCATGCGGAGCGGGTGCAGACGGAGTTGGCCCAACTGCGAGGAGACAACACCGACCTAGAGGAATTGCAGGTGCGGCTGGACAAAGCTGCCCAAGACCTGGAGCGCCATTGCCAGGTGCTCTCTCAACTGCGGCAACAAGCGGCCTGTCAACTGGAAAAGGCCCTCATAGAAGAGCTCAGCCCGCTGGGGATGAGCGCAGTGCAATTCCGGGTGCAGATCCAACCCGGCCCCCCGACAGCAGAGGGGGTGGATCAGGTGAGTTTTTGGATTAGCCCCAACCCGGGTGAGCCTCTTCAGCCCTTGGCCAGCATCGCCTCCGGCGGCGAGATGAGCCGTTTTCTGCTGGCCTTGAAAGCCGTATTCAGCCGCATCGATCCGGTGGCCACCATGGTTTTCGACGAGATCGATACCGGCGTGTCGGGCAAAGTGGCGCAAGCCATCGCCACCAAGCTGCACAGCATCGCCCGAGATCACCAGATCCTCTGCGTCACCCACCAACCCCTGATCGCTGCCTTGGCGGATCACCACCTGCGGGTTCACAAGGTGGTGCACCAAAAACGAACTTCTGTGCGGGTGGAGCTTTTGGGAGAACGGGAACGCCGCGAAGAACTGGCCCAACTCACTGCCGGTCACTCTGCCCAAGAAGCGATGACGTTTGTGGAGGCTCTTCTCAACCAAGCAGCTCAACTGCGCAAGCAGCAAATGGCCAGTCCCGCTTGACTCTCCTTCTGGGAAAGGGGAGGGGGGTGAGGGCCTCAACCACCCAAGAACAGCTCCAGCACCTCAGGATTGCTCAGCAGGTTGGGGCCGGTATCCTCAAAGCGGTTTTCTCCCGTGGACAAGACATAGCCCCAGTCCGCCATCTTCAGGGCCTGCTTGGCATTTTGCTCCACCATGAGGATGCTGATGCCAAGACGGTTGATCTCTTGCAGGAGGGCGAAGGTCTGTTCTATGTACAGCGGTGACAGGCCGGCGGTCGGCTCATCCAGCAACAACAACTGCGGCTCCACCATCAACGCTCGCCCTATGGCCAGCATCTGCCGTTGTCCACCCGATAGGGATCCCGCCGCTTGGCGTCGTTTCTCTTTCAGGGGTGGAAACAGCTCATAAACCCGCTCCAGTTGGGCAGCAGGGTTGTCGCGTCGGATGAAGGCCCCCATCTCCAGGTTCTCTTGCACGGTGAGGGAAGGAAAGACATTGTTGGTCTGGGGCACAAAGCCGATTCCCCGCTGCACCAGTTGCTCGGCAGGCAAGTGGGTGATGTCGGATCCCTGAAACAGCACTCGGCCTGAGCGGATGGTGGCCAAGCCAAATAAGGATTTCAGCACTGTCGATTTGCCGGCTCCATTGGGGCCGATGATCACCACCATTTGCCCGGGGTTCACCTTCAGGTGGATCCCTTTGAGGATGTCCACCCCCCGGTAGCCGCTGTAGAGATCTTGGATGTCCAGCAAAGGGGTCATGAGAGGGATCCCTCCGAAGGCAGAGGGGAGGGTTGGGGTGGGTTTAGGGAGTCGGCCAGTGCCACAGATCCCAAATAGGCCTCCCGCACGGCTGGGTTTTGTTTGATCTCCTCCATGGATCCCTGGGTGAGAACCTTGCCGGCAGCCATGACCACCACATGGTCGCAGAGACGGGTCACCAGATCCAGGTCATGCTCGATGATGCAAAAGGTGCAGCCCCGCTCGCGGTTGAGATACTCGATAAAGCGCATCAAATCCGCCAGCAGGGTGCGGTTGACGCCAGCCCCCGGCTCGTCCAGCAGGATCACCCGTGCATCGGTCATCAAGGTACGTCCCAGTTCCAAGAGTTTTTTTTGCCCCCCGGAAAGGGTGACGGCCAGTTGATCCCGCAGATGGATCAGGTTCAGCCGTTCCAGAACCTCTTCCGCCCGAGCTTGCAGGTTGCGTTCTTGTCGTTGCACCCGCCGCCAACCGAACCAAGTGGCGAACAGGTTTTCCCCTATCTGGTTGGGGGGAACCACCATCAAGTTCTCCAAGACGGTCATGCGGCCAAACTCCCGCGGGATCTGAAAGGTGCGCACCAGCCCTCGACGGAACAGATGGTGAGGGGGCAGGCCGGTGATGTCTTCCCCATCTAGCCAGATGCGCCCGCTGCTGGGCCGAATAAACCCGGCGATGATGTTAAAGAGCGTGGTCTTCCCTGCCCCATTCGGGCCGATCAAGCCCGTAATCCGACCGGTTTCGATGCGGAAGGAACAGTGATCCACCGCGCTAATGCCGCCAAACCGCTTGGAGATGTCGTCGATAACAATCACGCCGCTGCCTTGGGAAAACCCCGCCGACCGATGAGTTCAGTATTTCTCAAAATATAATGAGCCCAATGGCCGAGTTTGCCCATTATCCTTCCTGGATTCCTACAGGGGCAACTGCCTTTGGAGGCCGCAGCCAGCCCTACAGCAGCCAAGGAACGGGCGAGATCCTGAGTCTGGCCCGCCTGTTTCCCGGAGCCATCTTTTCTTGAGGGAGTGGGGAACGCTTTGAGGTGAGTCAACGTCTGACTGCTACGACTCAACACTTGCTTGACTTTTGGGATCTGAGTTCTACTTTCTCTTCCCTCATAGGAGGTTGTCGGCTATGTCTCGCATGAACAAACTCACCCGACGGGCCTTTGCGGCGGCGGCTGCCCTGACGGCTGCTGCTCTTGCCACCACTCTGCTGCCCAGCACGGCTCAGCAGGCCACTCAGGGGCCGGTCAAAATCGGGGCCTTGATGTCTCTTACCGGGGATCTGCAGGCCTTCGGGGAAAACTGCCTCAAAGGGATCAAGCTGGCGATTGACCAAATCAACGCCGCCGGTGGCATTTTGGGATCCCCTGCCCAAGTGGTCGAAGCGGATGACCAGACGTCGGCTCAGCCAGCTATCGACGCAGCTCAACGGTTGGTCACCGTGGAGAAGGTGGCCGGCATCATCGGCGCCTTGGGCAGCGGCATCACCATTCCGGTGGCCACGACGGTCACGGTTCCCAATCGGATCCCGCAAATTTCCCCGGCTTCCACCGCTCCTACCATTACCACCCTGGAGGACAACGATTTTCTGTTTCGCACGGTTCCTTCCGACGCCTACCAAGGGGTGGCCTTGGCCCAGATCACCCGTGAAGAGAAGCTGGAGCGCCTGGCCATTATTTACATTAACAACGACTACGGCCAGGGCCTTGCCGACAGCTTTAAGACGGCTTTTGAAAAGCGGGGCGGCACCATCACCAAGTCGGTTCCCTACGAGCCCGGCAAGGCTTCCTATCGCAGTGAGCTGACCCAACTGAAGGAAGGGGATCCCCAGGCATTGGTGCTGATCGGCTACCCCGAAAACGGTGTGGTCATTTTGCGGCAAGCTTTGGAAGAAGGACTGTTTGACCGCTTTGTCTTCACCGATGGCATGCGCTCTCCCGATGTGGCAGCCCAGGTGGGAGCCGAAAAGCTAGAGGGATCCATCGGCGTTTCGCCCCAGGCCCTCACCGATAGCAAGGCTTACCAAATCTTTGCCGAAGCCTACAAAGCCGCCTACGGGGAGCTGCCCCCCACCCCCTACATCGACACTGCCTACGATGCCGCTTTTGTCCTGGCTCTGGCCATTCAGAAAGCCGGCAGCACCGACGGCACCGCTGTTCGAGATGCCTTGCGGGAAGTGGCCAATCCGCCTGGCACCGAGATCCTGCCTGGAGAGTGGGCCAAGGCGGTGGAGCTGATCGGCAAAGGGGAAGACATCTTCTACACCGGCGCCTCTGGATCCATCAACTTCGATGAGAATGGGGAGGTGGCCGGCACCTTTGCCCACTGGACTTTCCAAGGGGGGAAGGTGGTGGATCTGAAGGTGTTTGAGCCGGAGAGCTGATTTTCCCCTGCGGCTCCTGAGTGGGGGTCGGTTTCTCCTTCTGAGCATGCCTCTAACCCCCAAAACCCTGAACTTTGCTGAATTTACTGAGCTTTAGGCGGTTTGGCAAAAGTCATTGA
>NZ_JANSIF010000033.1:0-33777 GCF_047461935.1 Synechococcus sp. R55.4
ATCTAAAAAAACCAACTTCATCCTCTTTCCTCTATAAATTACTCTCTCTATCCTAACATAAGATCAACACGACCTAGTAAGACCAGCTTGCTGGCATCGGTCTGTGAAGCGTCAAGAATCCCCTGCCTTTAGGCAGGGGAGTATGTCAACATCCCAGGCATTCTGGAGAACCGGTGGGGCTTTCAAGAGGCTGGGGAATCGCTGCCGGGATTCCGATCCCCTACAATCAAGGGGGCTTGCTTTTCTGGGAGAGCCTGCTTGCTGCCGGCCTGTCTCTGGGCATTCTCGCTGATGTTTCCCCCTAGGCCCCTCGTTCTAACCCGTCTCTACCAGGAGTCCACTCGGCAGGCGGGGATCCCGAGATTCTTGTGTTTGTTCATACCAATTACTTCCGGCCCAAGATCAGATCAAGGTCAGATGTAGATGTAGATGCTGAAAAAATGCTGGATGGCCGTCCCGACAGCCCACCCATCACGATTGCTCTGGCCAAGGGGGCCCTGCTGCCTGAGGCCATTCAATGTCTGCAGCAGGTGGGGATCGATTTTAGTCGTTTTTTGGATCCCGGCAATCGCCTACTGCGGATTGAGTCCCCCACCCGGCTGAACGGGCAACGCTACGAAGCGCTGCTGGTGCGCACGCACGATGTGCCGGTGTATGTGGAGTACGGGCAGGCGCAATTGGGCATTGTCGGCTACGACGTCTTGCGGGAGCGCTATGCCGGCACCGAAGCGCGGGTGGCCCACCTGTTGGATCTCCAATTTGGCCACTGTCGCATGTCGGTGGCCCTTCCCCAAGATAGCCCCTACCACTCGGCAGCTCAGTTGCCTGCTCATGCCCGCGTGGCTTCTAAGTTTGTCGGCTGCGCCCGGGAGTATTTTGACCGTCTAGATTTGCCGGTGGAGCTTATCTCTCTCTATGGTTCGGTGGAGTTGGCCCCCCTCACCGGCATGGCCGATGCCATCGTCGACTTGGTAGCCACAGGGCGCACCCTGAGGGAAAACGGCCTGATTGAGCGAGACTGCCTATTCGAGAGTACAGCTCGCCTGATTGCCCATCCCATCAGCTACCGTGTCAACCAACAGCCTATCCGCGAGTTGATCACCCAGATTCGGGAACGCTGGCTGGGATCCCTGTTGGTGGGTGGCTAATTTTGAGGCACTTCCTCTGAGGGGGATCACGATTGCGTACAATGGGGGCATTCGGGCTTATTTCCCCCAGCAGCGTTCAGATTCAAAAAAGGTTTTTCGAGGTTGATTATGCGGTACCGTCCACTGCTCGCCATCCTGTTGGCGCTTTGTTTGAGCGTCTTTGCTGTTCCGGCTGAGGCTGCCAAAGCCCCGCTGACCTATGACCAGATCCGCAACACCGGCAAGGCCGCCATTTGCCCTTCGGTCTCGGACAACGCCCGGGGCCGTATCGAGGTGCCCAGGGGGGGATCCCTGAAGCTGACGGATGTCTGCTTCCAGCCGGTGCAAATTGAGGTGGAAGAAGAAAAGCGGAACGGCGAGAAGGAGTTTATTAAAGCCAAAAACATCCTGATCTCAGCGGCCACTCTGGGGCCGATTAAAGCCGAGGTGACTCCCAAAGACGGTGCGCTGGAGCTCAAAGTGGTGGATGGGATCACCTTTCAGCCGACCACCGGCCAAATGCCCCGCCGCGAGCTGGTGCCGTTTCTGTTTAGCGTGAAAGACTTGGTCGCCACTGCCCAGGGCTCCGCCATTGACCCTTCGACGGATTTTGAAGGGGAGTTCTTGGTGCCCGGCTATCACAGCAGCACCTTCCTCGACCCGCGCGGGCGGGGATCCAACACCGGCTACGACACTGCGGTAGGTCTACAGGCTGCCAAAGATGATTTTGCCACCAACCGCAAGGTGGACGAGGTTTCCCAGGGGAAAATGTCGCTGCGGATCGCTCGCGTGGATCCCAGCACCGGGGAGATGGCGGGATCCTTTGTTAGCATTCAGCCTTCCAGCACCGAGCAAGGGGCGATGGAACCCCACACTGTTCGCGTTCAAGGCTTGTTTTACGCTCGCCTGGCGCAGGAGTCTTGAAGAGGCTTGAGGAAAGCCGAGAAGAGATCCAATTTCGGGCTTGAGATGGGCAGAGATCCCGGCGATCCCTGCCTATTTCTGTTGATACTATGTCTGTCTGGGTTTGCCCGTTGGGGAAGTGTGCAGCGATGGTGGGATCCCACAGCGTCTGTTTTGATCGGGCCGCCGATTTTTACGATGCCACCCGCAGCTTTCCTCCCGGCGTAGATGAAGCGATCGCCGATGCAATCTTGGCCGCGGTGGAAGCCACCCCTGAGACCCACTTTCTCGAGGTGGGCATTGGGACAGGACGCATTGCCTTGCCGCTGATCCGTCGCGGCTATTCCTATTCCGGCATCGACATTTCCGAGCGCATGCTGGCCGTCTTGCGGCACAAAATTCAACAAAGTCTGGGCCAAATGCCGCCACAGGTTCATTTGCAGATGGCCGATGCCACCAACCTGCCTTTTAGGGAGCAGTGTTTTGATGCGGTGATCACGGTGCATGTGTTGCACTTGATCCGCGAGTGGCAGCAGGCGATTGGCGAGATCCGTCGCGTGCTCAAGCCAGGTGGGGTCTACCTCTACGGCTATGGAGAGCGGGTGATGAGCGCCCGCCACTCGTTCGAGGCCCGGTGGACAGGCATTCTGGCAGAGCTGGGATTTGAATCCCAACAGGTTGGAGCCGATGCCGAGCAGGTGGAAGCGTTGTTGCAGTCTCAAGGGGCTCATGTGGAACAGAGGACAGCGGCAGAGTGGCAGACGGCCATCGCTGCCCAAGCTTTGTTTGATCTGTACGCTCAGCGCTGCTACAGCAGCTCCTGGCCGATCCCAGAGGAGATCTTCCAGGCGGCCATTGCCCGCTTGCGAGCTTGGTTTGGCGAGACTTATCCCGATCCCAAGGCAATTCTGCTGGGGGAGAGCCGATTTCAGATGCTGCTGGCCCGCTGGTAGGGATCCCTAGGCGACCTTGGGATTAGGGATGTGATCCTGAAAATCGTGCTGGTCGAACACGTAAACGGTGCGAATCGGGTAGGGGATGACCAATCCGGCTCGGTCGCAGGCCTGTTTGAGAGCCATCATCACCTGAGTGCGGACGCGCCGCACCTCCGGCTTGCGGGGCCGAGTCCAGTAGCGCACCACAAAATCAATGGAACTGTCTCCGAACCCCACAATGTCCAACTCAAAGGGGGGATCCGCCAGCACCCCCTCGACCCCCTGCATGGCTTCCCGCAGCACCTCCAGAGCTTTGGGCAGAGGTGTATTGTAGTCGAGGCCAATTTCCAGATCGGTACGGCGGAAGGGGCGATCGGTCAAGACCGTGATCGGGCTGGTAAACACAATAGCATTGAGAATGACCACGCGCTCCCCCTGATAGGTGCGAAGCTGGGTGGAGCGAATGCTGATTTCTTCAACGGTGCCTTCGAATTCTCCGACGATAACTTGGTCGTTGAGTTGAAAAGGCTCGTTCAAAAGCAGCAGCACACCCGCCAAGAAGTTCTTGAAAATGTCTTGAAAAGCAAAACCAATGGCTACCGACCCTAACCCCAGTAGCCCGATGAGGTCACCCAAGCGCAGATCCGGGAAAGCCACCACGCTGGCCGCGAGGATCCCGACCACCCAGGCGCCCACTTGGCCGATCTGCACCAGCAGCATTTGCAGGGAAGGGCTGGGGATCCACCGATTGGCTGCGGATCCTACCAGACGCCGCACGGCTCGAACGCCATAGCGGGTAGCCCAGAGGATGACTGCGGCGATCAAAAAGCCCGGCAACAGCTCAATGCCTCGCCCCACCATCTCCAGGAGACTGCGGTTGATGGTTTGAAGTAGTTCGTTCATACCCTCATCCTTGCTATGCAATTGGCTACGATGAACACAAATGGACTTTGGCAGACTCTGAACCCGAGGAGACTCTCAATCTGGACTCAAAGAAGCCCTTTGCGAGTTCCTCTTCAGCCAGTATCGGCCACCGGTGCAGGCTTAGGTTCTGCTGCGCTTGCTACCCTGAACGGAGCCACTTTGCCGCAAGATGAGGTTCAGGGCAACGAGGGAAGCGATGGCCAACTACGACTGGATCGTGATCGGTGGCGGGATTACCGGGGCAGCTCTGAGCTATGAGCTGGCCCGCCAGGGGGGATCCGTTCTCCTCGTGGAGAAAGAAGCGGTGCTGAAGGGGGCAACCCGCTACAGCTACGGGGGCTTGGCCCATTGGGCGGGCAAAACGCCGATGCTCAAAGCTTTGGGGGAAGAAGGGATCCAACGCTACCGCACCCTGTCAGAGGAGTTGGAGGCAGACATTCAATTTCGTGAGCTGGACCTGCTCATGCCCATTGCCCCCGGCTGTGATGTGGAGGCTGTCGAGGCGGATCTGGCCGACTGTCGCATCCCACCCCGGCGGATTTCGGTGGAGGCAGCCTGCGAGCTGGAGCCACTGCTGGATCCGGCAGCTCTGGAAGCAGTGCTCTGGGCTCGGCATGGCCACATCAACCCCTTGTTGACGGCGCTGGCCTTTCAAACAGCCTTGCAACGATTGGGGGGATCCCTCTTGATCACAACAGCAACGGCCCTGCGGCGGCAGGAAGCGCGTATCACGGGCGTAGAGGCTGGAGCCAACTGCTATGGAGCAGGCCAGGTGGTGGTGTGTGCCGGCGGCTGGACGCGGGCTTTGTTGCGCCAAGCGGGGATCCGGGTGCCCATCTACTTCACCCATGCCGAATCCCTGGAGCTGGAGCCCTCGGATTTGCAATTGAGAGCGCTGGTGATGAGCGCGCCTGTGCAACGCTTGGAACTGGAGCGGCAAGCCGCCCATCCCGATCGGGATCCCCTCTGGGACGAGCCGGGGCACGAGCTTGGCCCGCCGATTTTGGATGCCGGGATCCTGCAATTTGTGGATGGCAGCATTCGCATGGGCCAGATCAGCCGGGTATTGACAGATCCCCATGCCGAGGTGGATGCAGCCGCCAGCGAAGCCCAGATCCGGGAACAGGCTGGTCGCTACCTGCCCAAGTTGGCCCACCTGCCCGGACGGTGGTATCACTGCTTGGTGGCCTTTAGCGCCGATCACCAGCCTCTGGTCGGATCCCTGCCCGGTTGGGAAGGCTTGCAACTGTTTTCCGGCTTCAGCAACCCCCTGCCCATCGTGCCCGCTTTGGCCCGTCGCTTCGCCCAACAAGCCTATGGACAGGCGGATGAATGGATCCCTGCTCTATCGCCGGGGCGGTTTGCCCAGGTTTGGAGTTGATGCCTTACCTGCTCTCGATGCTCCTCGCCGAGCAAGTGTAAACTACCCGCACCACTCATGCTGACGCAAAGCGCTCGGCGCCGCTAAAGCGAAAGAGTGCGGGCTTTCAGTAGCCCTGAGCCTGTTATGCTCTGCCAGAGAACAAAACAAACCCGTTCGCGAAGCGAGCCGTAGGCTTAACCTCTAGGCTGGTTTACAGCAGCCCCCAAAAGCGCAATCACATTCGCACCATTCAAGTCCGCATCCCCTTCCCATCCACAGTGCCCACACTTAAACTGCTTCCCACTGCGGTAGGACTGTTCAGGGTCGGGATGAATGCGCAAACACCGGTGGCAAGTTTGACTACTGTAGCGGGGATTCACCAACACCACCCTAACTCCTGCTTGCAGAGCTTTGTAGCCAATAAAGGTGCGCAGTTGGTAGAACGCCCAACTATTTGCACGCCTACGCTCTGTCTGACTGCGCGGCTGTTGATTGACCCTTTCCCGAATCCCTGTCAAGTCCTCTAAAGCAATAGCGCTGTTCGTTGCTTTTGCCTAGCCACAATAGCTTTGGAGATGCGATGATTGACCCACGCTTGAAAGCGCCTCTCCTTGCCAGACAGCCGTTGCAGCAGCTCTCTGCACCTGCGCCGGGAACTGCGGCTGCCCTTACTGGCTTTTTGCTGGAGTACCGCTCTCAGCTTGGAATAATGCTCTCGTATTTTGCTCAACTGCTGTCCATGCCAGTTCTCTCCCTCCGATGTATGGGCAATGTCTGTTCTCCCCAAATCCACGCCTATTACTCGCTCTTGCGGTTTGGTAACAGGTGTTTCTGTCTCTAGGCAAATTTGCAGATAGAACCCACCACCACGACGCTGAACCAGAGTCGCTGCTTTGGGTTTTGTCCCTGCTAACTTCCTGCGTTGATAGTTGCCGATGGCTAACTCAAACCGTTCCCTGCCATCAACGGTAGTGATGGACACTGTCCAATCTTTCTCTCTGAAGGAAAAGATGCGGGCATCGTAAGTAACAAACGGTTTCTTGAACTCCTTGACGGGTCTATTTTTCCGTTGTGCTCCTTTGCGACTACCTGCGACTCTGCGGTATACCTGCTGAGCCAAGTTACTGGACAAGCCAAATCGCGACCTAAGTTCGTAGTAGCAAAGGGATTGGAGCTTGATGGCATTGACTACCTTTGCTGGGGTGTTGGCATTGACCCAGTTCAAGGCTTCTGTGAAAGCAGAAAGGGTAGCAGAGAGTTTTGCCGCTTGAGCTTCTGCTACCCTGAGCTTGCAGGAAAGGGTCAGGACTTGGGTCATAGCTCTACCATACTTCATCAAGACGCATTCCTCCCGACGCTGACCCTACGGGTACAGCGCGGGGCTCCTGCGCGAGTAAGCTGAATTCCTATTTCCCACCTCCCCAACAACTCCCAAAATCCTCAGGGCAACCTTGCTAAGATTTCCATGGCAGGGATCCGCGAATATGCAAGGCGTACTGCTGATCCTCTACATGTTGGTTGTCAGTGGCCTGATTGCCGTTGTTGGGGATCGGGTGGGCTACCGCATTGGCAAAAAGCGCCTTACCTGGTTTAACCTGCGCCCCCGCCATACCGCCATTCTGGTGGCCGTGGTGACCGGTGTGAGCATCTCCGCGCTGACCTTGGGCACGCTGCTGCTCCTCAACCGCTCCCTGTCGGAGGCCCTGTTCAGCTACACCAACCAAATTGCCCAGGCGGAGCAAGAGCTGCGGGCCCTCAACCGCCAAAAAGCTCTCTTGGAAGCGGAAAATGCCGCTCTCAGGGTTGAGCGAGACCACCTCAAGGTGGATCTAGATCAATTTCGCACCCAGCAGTCGGCAGCCCAAACCCGCCTGAGCGAAGTGCGCGATCAGCTGGCAGTGGCGCTGCAGGAGCGGCAGGAGGCGGAGGCCAAGCTGGCGGCAGCCAACGAGCAACTGGCCAAGGTGCAGCCCAGTTTGGATCGAGCCCATGCCGAGTTGGAGGCAGTGAAGGCAGAGGTGGAGTCGGCTCGCCAGGTGATCGCTACCCTGGAGTCGCAAAAACAAGCCCTGCAACTGGATCGGGATCAGCTGGAGCGCTCCCTGGATGTGGTGCAGGCGGCCTTAACCCAACTGGAGAACCAGAAAAACCAGCTTGAGCAGGAGATCGAGCAGCTCAACCAATTGGCGGTGCGGCTGCGGCGGGGGGAACTGGCCATCTTGGCGGGGGAAGTCTTGGCAACGGGGGTTGTGGAGGCTCCAAGGGGGGCAAAGCCAGAGGCGATTCGGCGGCAGTTTGAGCAACTTTTGGCCCAGGCGGAACAGCGAGCCCTTGCCCTTGGATCCCAGCCCATGCCCCCTCTGGAAAACGCGATCTTGATCCGCCGCGAGGATGCCGATCAAGCCTTGGAGAAGTTGCAAGAGCCCGGTAGCTGGGCGGTGCGCATTCTCTCTGTTACCAACCGGCTCAAGGGGGAGCCTGTGCCTGTGCTCGTGCAGATTTACCCCAACCAGCGGATTTTCGCCAAGGGATCCGTGCTGGCCCACGGGGTGATTCAACCGGGTTTGAGCGAAAATCAGATCCAACAGCAACTGCTGGGGCTGCTGAACCAGGCCAATCAGCGCTCGCAGGAGGAGGGGCTCCTCTCGGATCCCATCACCGGCACCGTTGGGGAGTTCTCCCAGGTCAAGTTTCTGGAGGTTGTGCAGCATCTCCGCCAGAGCACCACCCCTCTGGATGTGAAGCTAGTTGCCGACACCGACATCTACACAGCGGGGCCATTGCGGGTGAGTTTTCTGATGGCAGAAGCTTCCGGTCAACCCGGCTCTTCTGGGGCTCAGCAGGCGGGGCGTCCTGAGGGATGACGGATCCACTCCACCCGGCAAGACTGAAGGGCCAACGAGTGCTGATCGGTTTCGACCCAGGGCGCGACAAATGCGGCATTGCTGTGGTGCAGGTGTTTACGCAAACGGAGCTGAAGGTTTTACACCGGGAGGTGGTCCCTTCCGCGGCAGCGCTGTCTAGACTACAAACGCTCCGGCAACAGTTTCAGGCGGAGCAAGTGATCCTGGGCAATCAGACGACGGCCCAAGCCTGGAAGTCTCAACTGGAATCCATTCTCCCCCCGCAGCAGATTGTCCTGGTGGATGAGCGGCACAGCTCCCAAGAGGCCCGTCAGCGCTACTGGGATTTTCACCCACCGCAGGGATGGGAGCGGCTGTTGCCCAAGGGGATGCGGGTGCCCGCCAAGGCTTACGATGATCTGGTGGCTCTCATTCTGGTGGAGCGGTACTGTCGTGGGCGAGATACGGCTGAGCCGACGTGAGCTTCTACAGGGGATCCTGCTGGGGCTAATGGCGGCAGGATGTGGGGGGCCGGATGCACACCTGCCTCTTGTCGTGGCGCTCAAGCAAGGGATCCCTGCCAGTTTGCTCAACGAGTTTCGCCGCAGGACTCAGGCCCGCTTTCGGCTGCAACTGTTGGATAGTCGGGATCAGTTGTTGGCCTATCTCCAGCAAAGTGTTCAGCCGGCTGATCCGGCCTGGTGGGATCCGGGGGGATGGTTCCGGCGGCGGCTGCCGGTGGCGGCTTTGAGTTTGTTGGGGGCCGACGGATTGGATCGGGCCATAGCTGCCGGTTGGCTGGCTCCTCTGCCGGCAAGCCTGTTGGGAGAACGATGGCAGAATCTGGATCCCCGTTGGCAAGCTGCGGCACTCCGGGAGGGGCAGATTTGGGGTGTGCCCTGGCGCTGGGGGGTAACGGCCATTGCCTACCGCCGGGATCGGGTGAGGGAGCCCATTCGGGACTGGGCGGATCTGTGGCGGCCTGAGCTGGCCGGCAAACTGACTCTGCCGGATCATCCGCGGGAGGTGATTGGGCTAACCCTAAAGAAAATGGGCCGCTCCTACAACGATCCCCTCAACCCTGAGGATGTCGAATTACGTCAAGAGCTGGGATCCCTGCATCGCCAGGTTTTAACTTACACCTCTTCCGACTACCTGCCCATCTTGCGCTTGGCCGATAGCTGGGTGGCCGTGGGCTGGTCGCAGGATCTCTACGCCACCCAAGCCAACTACCCTGAGCTGGCAGTGGTGATCCCGGCCTCCGGATCCGCCATCTGGTGGGATGTCTGGGTGCGACCCCACGTCGAAGACAATGCCCACACAGAATCAACCCAGACAGATTCCGGATCCCTGTTGGCTGACTGGCTTGATTTTGTCTTGAATCCTGAATTTGCCCCCCGCTTGGTCAATCTGAGCGGGATCCCTTCGGTTTTGCCGCTGGATTTGGCTCAACTTGCCCCACGCCTGCAACGCAGAGCCGACTTGCAAATCTCCACTTGGCAACGCTCGGAGATCTGGCGCCCCCTGAGCTCAGCCGAAGCCGAGTCCTATCTCAACCTCTGGGATCAAATGCGGCGGGGCCTTTTGTAGAAACACAGCGAGCGCGAGCCCTCCACTCTGCAACACTTCGTCAAGGTCCGCAATGCTTCTGAGGAGCTGTGGTAGGATGCCTGCTGTCTGATGAGCCAGTCGCATTTGCATCGAGGAGAGCACCTTGAGCCTGAGAGTTGCTGTTGTGGGGGGCGGGCCAGCCGGAGCCTCTGCTGCTGAAGTTCTAGCCCAAGCGGGAATTGAAACCTTTTTGTTTGAGCGGAAGCTGGACAATGCTAAGCCCTGTGGGGGCGCCATTCCTCTCTGTATGGTCTCAGAATTTGACCTTCCCCCCGAGATCATCGACCGCAAAGTGCGCAAGATGAAGATGATCTCCCCCTCCAACTATGAGGTGGATATCGCCCTTGAAAAGGAAAACGAATACATCGGCATGTGCCGCCGCGAGATCTTGGATGCCTTCTTGCGCAATCGTGCCCACCAAAAAGGGGCGGAGCTGATCAACGGCAAGGTAATGCATCTGGAAATCCCCCAGAATGGCCGGGATCCCTACATCCTGCACTACAACGATTTTTCCGACGGATCGAGGCAAGGGGTGCCGCGTTCTTTGGCTGTGGATGTGGTGATCGGGGCGGATGGGTTCCACTCCAAGGTGGCAGAAGCCATTGGTGCTGGAGACTATAACTATGCGCTGGCCTTTCAGGAGCGCATCCGGCTCCCGGACGACAAAATGGCCTACTACGCAGAGCGGGCAGAAATGTATGTGGGGGACGATGTTTCTCCAGACTTTTATGCCTGGGTGTTTCCCAAGTCCAACCATGTAGCCGTGGGCACCGGCACCATGAGGGCAAACCAAGCCCACATCCAAAAGTTGCAAGCTGGGATCCGCGCCCGTGCTGCCGAGCGTATCCGCGGCGGCCAGGTGATCAAGGTGGAAGCCCATCCGATCCCAGAGCATCCCCGCCCGCGCCGCGTGGTGGGCCGTGCTGCTTTGGTGGGAGATGCGGCGGGATACGTCACCAAATCCAGCGGCGAAGGGATCTATTTTGCCGCCAAGTCAGGCCGCATGTGCGCCGAGACCATCGTCGAGACCTCCAACGGTGGGGCGCGCATCCCCAGCGAAGAGGATCTCAAGCTGTATCTCAAGCGCTGGGATCGCCAGTACGGCCTGACCTACAAGGTCTTGGACATCCTGCAGCGGGTGTTCTACCGTTCCAATGCCACTCGCGAAGCCTTTGTGGAGATGTGCGCCGACCGGGACGTGCAGAGGATGACCTTTGACAGCTACCTCTACAAGACGGTAGTGCACATGAGCCCTTGGGTGCAGTTCAAGATCACGGTCAAAACCCTGGGCAGCCTGATTCGCGGCAACGCTTTGGCTCCCTGAAGTAACCCTACTGCCACTGGAAGGTCACCGTGACGCGATCCCAATTGGCCTCGGTTTTCAGCACACTGGCGGAGGCCCTTTGTCCGGGGGGCACGTCGCTGGGCTCAAATGCTGCCACTCGCGTATCGACAACTTCTTCTCCCCGATAGAAGGTGAAACGAGCACGGGCGTTGAGAACCGTGCGGGTGCTGCGGTTGATCGCTTCCACGCTTAGGCGGCTACCGGCCCCCACTCGTTCTTCCCGAATGGATCCCACGATTACAAAATCTCCTGGGCTAGCGGCAGACTCGGCTGGGGTGGCGGTCGGAACTGGGGTGCCAGGCTGTGGGGCCGTCTCGCTTTGCTTGGGATCCGACTGCCTCAGCAGCTCCAAAACACGGGCCAACTCCTGCTGAAAGAAAACAAAGGCTTCCCGCGATTGGTTGGCCACCTGGGCCAAAATCAGTCGATCCGACTCCTCTACCGGAATTTCCAGGAGGGGAGCTGGCCCTTTTAGGGTGACTCGGATGCTGGCGACTTCTTGGTTGATGAACTTATCCAGGTAGGGAAAGATGTTGAGAATGCAATCTTGGAAGGATCCCATTGGCATGATGCGATTGTTGGTCAGCACCAAGTCGGCCCGCTCACAGCTAGTCCGATCCTCCATATCAATTTCCAAGGGCACCCGAAAGGAGCCGAGGCTGGTGTTGGTGATGGTAACCCCAATGCCGTACACCTCCTGCCGCCAGCCATGAACGATCTCCAGGCTGGGGCTGGTGACTTCCTCGGTGAAATACTCTCCGGCCCAGGTCGGGGATCCCCACAGAGGCAGGACCAATAGCAGCACAGGGAAATGGCAGGTCAGTCTCCCATTCACCTCAACCTTCCTTCACTCAACCGGCGGACTGCGAGGCAGAAGAGGTGTTTCTTGCTCCCCCGCGATGGCAATAGCCTAACCTAGGGTCGGCGCAAACCAGGGGGAGTCTTTGAATAATCTTTCCAACAATAACGACTTTGAACTTCATCCGCTCTGCCCAAAGGGATAGCCCAGTACCCGTCTTCATCGAGCTGGGGGTTGCCTTGGCGGTGGATCCCAGGGGCCATTTTGTCGGGGCAGCGCCACGGGCTCTGCCGTTTTCCGCTGGGATCCCGTCTGCGATAGGATCAGAAAGTTCAGAAAGTGCCAAAATCCTAAGAGCCTCAGATCGAGTGCGACCGTGTTCCTCACCTTCTCAGCAGTATGGCTAGATCCTCAGCTTCGTGGCTCAGTCGGCTCTCCTTTTTGCGAGGGCTGATCTTCATCTTGGCCGTGGTGGTTGCCCTCGTTTACTTGGGCTTCAGCCGGGAGGTTCGCCTTGGCCTCGACCTCAAGGGGGGAACCCAGCTCACGCTACAAGCTGTGCCCACCGAGGAGGTGCCTGAAATCACCCCCGAAGTGATGCAGGGGGTAGAGGCCGTCATCCAGCAGCGGATCAACGGGCTGGGGGTGGCTGAGCCTCTGGTGCAGATCAGCGGCCAAGACCGCCTGTTCGTGCAGTTGCCGGGGGTGGCGGATCCGGATCGGGCCATTGCTCTCCTTGGAGATACAGCCCAACTGGAGTTTCGCAAGGGCTTGGTTCCTGTCGGCGCGCTGCCCCGCAACGAGCGGGGAGAGATAACAGCGGGGGAGGATCCGGATACTCTGTTTGAGCGGGTCGGCCTCACTGGGGATCTGCTGCGCAATGCCTATCCCCAAGCCCCTCGCCGCGGATCCCAGAGTTGGGAGGTGCTGCTGGAGTTCAAGCCGGAGGGGGCAGAAAAATTTACTCAGCTCACCCGAGATCTGGCCGGAACAGAACGTCCATTGGGCATTTTTCTGGACGACGTGTTGATCAGTGCCCCGATCGTGGGGCCGGAGTTTGCCCGCACCGGCATCACCGGCGGGACGGCGGTGATCACGGGCAATTTTACGGTGGAAACCGCCACTGACTTGGCGGTCAAGCTCAGGGCAGGAGCGCTGCCGGTTCCCATTCAGGTGATTGAAAATCGCACTGTCGGGGCCACTTTGGGGGAAGTGAGCGTGCGCCGCAGCCTCTATGCCGGGATCGGGGGCCTGGTGCTGGTTTTCCTCTTTATGGTGGCCTACTATCGCCTGCCAGGGCTGATTGCGGACATTGCTCTGCTTATCTACGCCCTCTGTACCTTTGCTCTCTTCCAACTGCTGGGGGTCACCATGACTCTGCCGGGGATCGCCGGCTTTATCCTCAGCATCGGCATGGCGGTGGATGCCAATGTGCTGATCTTCGAGCGCATCAAAGAAGAGTTGCGGGCCGGCAAATCCATCTACAAGTCCATTTCGGAAGGGTTTAACCGCGCCTTCAGCAGCATCCTGGACAGCAATGTGACTACCCTTTTGGTCTGTGGCGTGCTTTTCTGGCTGGGGATGGGACTGGTGAAAGGGTTTGCGGTAACCCTGGGCATTGGCATTCTGGTGAGCTTCTTTACGGCCATCACCTGCACCCGTAGCCTGCTCTTGGCGGCAATGGGGATCCCCAGCTTGCGCAAACCTGAGTTTTACGGCGTTCGGATGGAGGCGGCCCAATCATGACGGCTCAAGAGCTATCCCCTGCAGATCCCGCTTCCTCTCGCTTGCTGGACTACCGCTTTGACATTGTTGGGCGGAGCAGGCTGTGGTTTGGCTTCTCCTTGGCGGTGTTGCTGGTGGGGCTGGTCAGCATGGCCTTTTCCCTGGCTTCTCTGGGAACCCCCCTGCGGCTGGGGTTGGATTTTTCCGGCGGCACTTTGCTGGATCTGAGCTTTGAGCGGCCTGTCACCACCGAGGAGCTGCGGCGGGCGCTGCAGGAACACAACCTGGGGAGCAGCATCATTCAACTGGACACCCAGACGGGCCAGGAAGCCCTGATCCGCATGCCCCCTTTGTCGGAGACGGAGCGCTTGGCCGTGGAAGCCACCCTGCGGCAGGAGGTTGCCCCCTTCCAGCGCAATCTGGTCGAGACGGTTGGCCCGACGGTGGGTCGTCTGCTCCTGCGTTCCGGCATCGTGGCGGTGCTCATCTCTTTCGGCCTGATTGTGGTGTATCTGGCCCTGCGCTTTCAGTGGGATTACGCGGTGTTTGCCATTGTGGCGCTGCTGCACGATGTAGTGTTGACGATAGGGCTATTTGCCCTTTTGGGCCTGACGGTGGGTATGGAGGCGGACAGCCTGTTTGTGGTGGCGCTGCTGACCATCATCGGCTTTTCCGTCAACGACACCGTGGTCATCTACGACCGCATCCGCGAGAATCTGCGTCTGGTGAGCCGCAAGGTCAGCCTGGCCGAGGTGGTAAACCTATCTCTGAACCAGACCTTTGCCCGCTCCCTGAACACCACCCTGACGACGATGCTGCCCCTAGTTGCCATCGCCATTTTCGGGGGAGCTACCTTGAAGGGGTTTGCCATTGCCCTGCTCATTGGCTTTACTTTGGGGGTGTATTCCAGCATTTTTATCGCCAGCCCCCTGTTGGTGTGGTGGCGGCAGCAGCGCTATGGCAAAAGTAGCGAAGATGCCCGCGCAGGCAGGGATCCCGATTCACTTCCCTCTGAGGGCTAGGGCCCCGATATCGGAAAAATTGGGTCGATTGGGTGGGGATCTGTCGTTCGCGCTGAGACGGTGTCCTCTGGGTTCACCATTGCAGTCGTTGCCCGCGGGAGATCAGGTAGCGTTGTAAATCGGCCATTTTGCCTTGCGGCACGATCTGAGCTGGGATCAAGCTGGGATCCTGGCTGTGCAGCCAAGCCACGGTCAGCCCTGCCGCCGAGCCGATGGTCCATTCGCCGTAATGCACCCGGGTGGCAGCGTTGACAATGTGGCTGACGGCGATCCCTTTGCTGCCGATGAGCAGGTTATCCACCTTCTGCGGGATCAGGGCTTCTAAGGGAATGAGAATGGGGCGGACGGAAAACTCGTTGACTGGCGCGGAGCTGGCCGACAGAGATGGCTCCCAGTTGCGGTAGCGACAGCCATGGATGTCGATGGCGTAGTGGGTAACTCCCACCACGGTGGGGCTGAAGTCCCGTCCCCCAGTGGTGCCGACGCGAATATCCTGCTCCAACATCAGGAACTCCGCTTGGCCGTAGGCAGATCGCCCCAGAATGCGTCGACCTTCCCGGATGTAGGGGTAGAGGCTGAGGCCGGAGCGGGTGCCCAGCAAGGACTCTTCGGCAAACACCAAGGACAGGGGATAGCCGCTGCGGGATTGGGTTTCCATCAGCCACTCGGCAAACAGCAGGGCGTGGTTTTCTCCATCTTTGATGGCTGAGACATCCAGGCCCCCCAGCCAGTTGTGGCGCTGCCCCGAGGCCACCAGCCGCTCTTCCGTCAGGATCAGGGGCGGGTTCATGATCCCCCAATCGTTGCCGCGGTTCCAGTTCACCATTGTCAGGTCGCCTGGAACGGGTGTGCTGTAGAAGGGATCCCGGCGACCCTTGCTGACGATGCGGCGGTAATTGAAAAAGCTCTGGCCGCTGAAGGTGGGGAAACCTTCCATGTCGAACTCGCGGCGGTGTTCGGCGCGGGAATAGCCTGGTTGCAGTTGGGCCAGCTCTGCTCGGGAGCGACCGCCATCGTCGTGGATGGCCAGCACGAAGGGAAAGGTAAAGGCTTGAGTGCACTCCGGGTTGCTGGCGGGGGCGGCATTGGGCTCTCCGGTCACGTCTCGCCCTTCCGAACCCAGCCGATAGGGGATCCCGGCCCAGCCCACCAGCTCGCCGGTATCGGTGGCATCGATCACGAAGAATGGGCGGCCCGGCGGCGCTTGTAGACGCAGCACTCGCTTGGCGAACACCTCCGTTTCCTGCCAGCCATACCAGCTCACCAGCTCCCGCCACAGCCGTCCCGGCGGCACAAAGTTGGGATCCCGCGGCTGCCGCTGCACAGCGTAAATGCTTTCAATCCGGGATCCATCGGCGCTGAAGGTGGCCCCCTTAAAAGCCGTTTGGGTAGCCCAGCGGCTGTTGGGGGCATTTTGAGCTGCCTGTTGCAGCCAGGTTTCCACCGCCTGCAGCCCCGCCTGGGGCGGAAAACACAGCCCTCCCACCCAGCAGCTGTTGATCTCGGATACGCGGGTTCCCGGCGGGATCCCTGTCCAGGCCGGCAGATGCACCGGCTGGCTTTCGATCAAGGCCTTGAACTCCAGCCAGTGGCTGGAAAAATTGCCCCGCTGCCGCATCGGCAGCGATTCATCAATGGCCGATACCCCCTGGGAGGTAATCTGACCCCCCAGCCAAGGGGTGAGCTCGATGAGACAGGTCTGCACCCCCCCTCGCATGGCATGGCCTGCCGCTGCCACCCCTCCCAGGGATCCGCCCACCACCACCAGCTCGCACTCCCAAATCTCGTCCGGCTGCGGCAAGGGATCCAACAAGGGCCAACCGTGGGCGGTAAAACGGGGCACCTCCGGCTCGGAGACGGCAACAGGGGATCCCACCTCTGGCTGGGAGAGGGCGGCAAACCCCATCCCGGCCACAAAGCTCAGCAGCGACAGGATCCCCAGCCCCACAGTTCGCTTGGGCTCAGATCCCCGGCACGCCGCAGCCGTCTTTTTGCCAGCCATGCTCACCTCACTCACACCCCAAGCCCTTCCCCGGCAGGAGAAATCCCCTTGAGAATAGCTGAGGAAACCGACATTGAGGCCAGCCAGGATCCCTGCCACAGGGCATAATGGGCTAGCAACTTTTTAACGGCAACGGCGGGATCCCATGGGACGGGCAAAGAAGGTGGTATTGGCCTATTCAGGCGGGGTGGATACTTCCGTCTGCATTCCCTATCTCAAGCACGAGTGGGGGGTGGAATCGGTGGTGGCCCTGGCAGTCGACTTGGGGCAGGGGGCGGAGCTGGAGGCCATTCAGGCCAAAGCCCTCAGGGCGGGGGCAGAGCAATCTCTGGTGCGGGAGGCTGTCCAGGCCCTCATTACCGACTATGCCTTCCCGGCCATCCAGGCCAACGCCCTCTACGAGCAGCGCTACCCCCTTTCCACGGCCCTGGCCCGACCCCTGATTGCCAAGCTGCTGGTGGAAGTGGCGGAAGAGGTGGGCGCCGATGCGGTGGCCCACGGCTGCACCGGCAAAGGCAACGACCAGGTGCGCTTTGATCTGGCTATTGCTGCTTTAAATCCCCAGCTCAAAGTGTTGGCCCCTGCCCGCGAGTGGGGGATGACCCGCGAGGAGACCATTGCCTATGGGGAGCGCTACGGGATCCCCATGCCCGTGCAGAAGTCCAGCCCCTACAGCATCGACCTCAACATTTTGGGCCGCAGCGCTGAAGCCGGCATCCTAGAAGATGCCGACCGGGAGCCGCCGGAGGAAGTGTATGCCCTCACCCGGCCTATTTCCCAGACACCCGACGAGCCCGCCTACGTGGAGATTGAGTTCGAGCAAGGGATCCCTGTCGGGGTGGATGGGCAGCGCCTTGGCCCCAAAGCCCTCTTCGAGCAGCTCAACTCCTTAGCTGGCCTGCATGGGGTGGGCCGCATTGACATGATCGAAAACCGCCTGGTGGGGATCAAGTCGCGGGAGATCTACGAGTGCCCCGCTTTAACCGTCTTGATCCAAGCCCACCGCGAGCTGGAAAGCCTCACCCTCACCCGCGATGTCATCCATTACAAGTACGGCATCGAGACCACCTACAGCCAGTTGATCTACAACGGCCTTTGGTACTCGCCGCTGCGGGAGGCTCTGGACGCCTTTATCCGCGCCACCCAGAAAAGCGTCACCGGTGTCGTGCGGATGCGGTTGCACAAGGGCCAGGCAGTCTGTGTGGGCCGTCGCTCTCCCTACTCTCTTTACAACCCAGAGCTGGCCACCTACGGGGAAGGGGATCAATTCGACCACCGCGCCGCCGAAGGCTTTATCTACATCTGGGGCCTGCCCACCCGTGTCTGGGCCCAGGTGCACCGGGGCTAGGCTGAAGTGGTGATCCCACTCTCATTCCATTGGATGGATCTCTGGACAACCTGTTGGAGTTACCCAAACGCGCCTCGGCGGAGACAATGAGAGGGGCAGCTATGCCTGAAGCCAACATCCTCATTGACTTCGCCAAGGTTGGGGGGCTGGAATCCTTGGCAAGACTGGCAACTCTGGAGGTGCTTGACGTGGTACTGGCAGAAGTCGATGACCTTTGCAAGTCCCAGGCTCTTGCTTTGGGCGTGCAGGTTGTCCAGGTGCAGGAAACGTGGCTTCCAGAGGCAATGGTTCTGAAGAAAAGTGGGTTGTCGATAGCTGACGCATTGTGTCTTCACTACTGCCGTACCAACAGCTCTACGCTTCTCTCCAACGATGGCCGGTTGCGCAGAGCTTGCGCGGAGAGCGGCGTTGTCGTCCACGGCAGCCTTTGGGTAGTGTGTGAGCTCTATAACCAAAAGGTTTGTCTGCCGGAGGTACTGTGCAACTGGCTGGATCGCTGGGAGAAGGAGTTGAAAGCTCGCCTCCCTGCTGACGAGTTGGCCCAGGTGCGACAGGTTTTAGGATGTATCTCAGGTTCGTAGCGCCAGCACCCACCCTCAAGTCCCGGCAGTCCAGGTGTTGCCGTACTCGATCTGCTCTGGAGTGAGGCTGTCGATTTGGATCCCCATGGCCTTGAGCTTGAGGCGGGCGATGGCCTCGTCCACCTCGAGAGGAATGGGGTGAAGCCCCGGAGTCAACCGGCCCCGGTTTTTCACCAGGTATTCGCAGGCCAGGGCCTGGTTGGCAAAGCTCATGTCCATAACGCTGGCGGGGTGCCCTTCGGCAGCAGCCAAGTTAATCAGGCGGCCTTCCCCCAGCACCACCACTGACTTGCCCGACTGCAGACGGTATTCTTCCACAAAGGGGCGCACCATCTGTCGGGAGACCGACCGCTCCTGCAGCGCCACCAGGTCGATTTCAATGTCAAAGTGGCCGGCGTTGCAGACCATCGCCCCATCCTTCATGCGGTCGAAGTGCTCGCCGCGAATCACGTGCTTGTTGCCGGTGACGGTGATGAAGATGTCCCCCAGAGCAGCGGCTTCTTCCATCGGCATCACCCGGAAGCCGTCCATCACCGCCTCCAGAGCCCGCACCGGGTTGACTTCCGTGACAATCACCTGGGATCCCATGCCGCGGGCCCGCATGGCCACTCCCTTGGCGCACCAGCCGTAGCCAGCCACCACCACCGTCTTCCCGGCCAGAAGGATGTTGGTACAGCGCAGGATCCCGTCCAGGGTGGATTGGCCGGTGCCGTAGCGGTTGTCGAACAGGTGTTTGGTCTCGGCGTCGTTGACGGTCATCACCGGGAAGCTGAGCACCCCCGCCTTGAGCATGGCCCTAAGGCGCACCAGGCCAGTGGTGGTCTCTTCCGTGGTGCCGATGAGCTCCGACAGTTGCTCCTGACGGTGCTGCACCAGCTCCGCCGTCACATCTCCGCCATCGTCGATAATCAGGTTGGGGCGGTGATCTAGGGCAATCTGGACATGGCGGCGGTAGGTGGCCACATCTTCTCCTTTGAGGGCAAACACCGAAATGCCATGGTCCGCCACCAGGCTGGCGGCCACATCGTCTTGGGTGGAAAGGGGATTGCTGGCAATGAGAACGCTATCCGCCCCCCCTGCTTGTAGAGCCAGGGCCAGGTTGGCCGTTTCGGTCGTAATGTGGCAGCAGGCCACCAAGCGCAGCCCGGCAAAGGGCTTTTCTTGAGCAAAGCGCTCCCGGATCTGGGCCAGCACCGGCATCTCCCGCGCCGCCCACTGGATCCGTTGCTTGCCCAGGGGGGCGAGGTTCAGATCTTTCACTTCATGCTTCGGGAGAGACAGGGTAGCGCTGGTCATCGAGTGTTGCTCCAAACAGGGTCATCGAGAGAGGATAGGGGAACGGAAACTGCAAGCCCCAAAGGGGGCCAGGCAGCCATTAAAGATCAGCAAGGATGTCGATAAGCCTGAACTATTCTGCCACAAGGGATCCCCTTTCAGCGCTGGGGCTGGATGTAGGCAACCGCCGCATTGGCGTGGCCGGCTCCGATCGGCTGGGGCTGTTGGCCACCGGCTTGGGGGTCATCCAGCGACGATCCCTCTCAGAGGACATTGCCCAAGTGCAGGAGTGGATCCGCCGTCGCCAGGCCACCGTGGTGGTGGTGGGGATCCCCCTTCTGGCGGATGGGTCGGTGGGATCCCAGGCCCGCAAAGTCCAGCGGTTCGTGCGCGCTTTGCAGGTGGCCGTGGATCTTCCCATTGTTACCGTCAATGAATACCTGAGCACCGCGCAGGCGGAGTGGGATCTGCGCGAGGCGGGGATCCCGGCCAAAGCCCAGAAGGGCTTAATCGATCGGCAGTCGGCGGCGGTAATTCTCCAAACTTGGCTGGACGAGCGACGGGCTTCCCTGTCAGAAGTGCCGGCTTGGCAAAGCTGGGGCAACAAAGACTACGCTGGAGAAGTCTAGCCGGGAAAGTTTAAATCAATTCAAGCCCAAGGTGGGCCATCCCTCGTTGCCCCTTCTGCATCAGCAGGGTGTGATTGTTAAGTCGGGGCCTTTCGCGCAACTTTGATAACGTCTGATAACGTCACGTGAACCATCCGAGCATGAATCGCATTTGCATTCTTGGGGGCGGCTTTGGCGGGTTGTACACAGCTTTGGAACTGAGCCGGCAACCCTGGCCAGAACCACCCCAGATCACCTTGGTCGATCGGCAGGAGCGGTTCGTCTTTGCCCCCCTGCTTTATGAGCTGCTCACCGGAGAAATGGAAGACTGGGAGGTGGCCCCCCGTTTTCAAGATCTGCTGCCCCCGGGATCGGTGCAGTTTCGCCGCGGATCTGTCCAGGCCATTGACCCTCAAGCCCGCCGAGTGGAGCTGGAAGATGGGCAGAGCTTGGAGTATGACGCGCTGGTGCTGGCGCTGGGGGGAGAAACCCCTCTGGAGAGCGTTCCGGGAGCGGCAGAGTTTGCTTTTCCCTTTCGCACCCTGGCAGATGCCCAGCGGCTGCGCGCCCACCTGAAGGCGTTAGAAGAGCGGGATCCGGCTCAGCCTGTGGCTCTGGCCATTGCAGGAGCAGGGGCCAGTGGCGTGGAACTGGCCTGCAAATTGGCAGATCGGCTGGGCTGGCGGGGACGGATCCGCCTCATTGAGTTGGGATCCCAAATCTTGTCCGGCTTTGCTCCCTCCAGCCGGGAGGCGGCCCAAGAGGCGCTGGCTCAACGGCGGGTGCAGGTGGAGTTGCAAACCAAGGTCTTGGGCATCGAGGCCCTTAACGAGAACGGCGCCCCTCCCTTCCGTCTGCAGCTCCAGCGACTGGAGAGCCAGGAGATTGCTACGGATCTTGTGGATGCTGTGCTGTGGACTGTCGGAACCCGACCGGCAGCGGTGATTGCCAATTGGGATCTGCCCAAAACGGAGCGGGGACGGCTACAGGTTTTGTCCACCCTACAAACCCCCACCTTCCCAGAGATCTTTGCCTTGGGAGATGCAGCAGCGGTGGTGGATGCGGAGGGCAAGCCGGTGCCGGCCACAGCCCAAGCGGCTTTTCAACAGGCCGGTTATTGCGCCTGGAACCTGTGGGCTTTGCTCACCCAGGAGCGGCCTCTCTTGCCCTTTCGCTACTTTTCTCTGGGGGAAATGCTCAGCCTGGGGGTGGATACGGCGGTGCTTTCTGCCCTTGGCGGCCTCACACTGACCGGCCCCCTGGGCTATTTGGCGCGGCGAACTGCCTATCTGGTGCGCCTGCCCACCCTAGAACACCAGCTCAAGGTGGGGTGGAATTGGATCACCCGTCCCCTCTGGCAAGGGCTGCTGGCCCGCTAGGATCCCTGTAACTGGCAAGAGCGCTCGTAGGCCGCTCGCACTGCCTGCATCAGGGCTCCCCGCACCCCCGCCTGCTCCAAGGCTTGGATCCCGGCAATGGTCGTCCCCCCTGGACTGGTGACCCGGTCTTTGAGAACGGCAGGGTGCAGATTTTCTTGCTGCAAGAGGGCAGCAGTACCCGCCAAGGTCTGCAGGGCCAACTGGGTAGCAATGGGACGCGGCAGCCCCACCTGTACCCCTCCGTCGATCAGCCCTTCCAGAATCACCGCCAGATACCCCGGCCCGGAACCCGAAAGTGCCGTCACCGCATCCATCTGGCTTTCGGCCACCGTCACCACCTCGCCCACCGCGCGAAACAGCTTCTCCACCTGCTCCACCTGCATAGGCGTCACCCCTGGCCCGTAGCTGATGGCCGTTATGCCCGCCCCCACCAGCGCCGGCGTGTTGGGCATCGTGCGCACCACCTTTTGTTTGGGAAAAGCCTGCTGCAACTGCTGCAAGGGGATCCCGGCCATAATCGAGATCACCAGCTCTGTGGCGGACAGCCGGCCCATCTCAGCCACCACTGTCGGGAAGAGCTGCGGTTTAACGGCCAGAAACAGAATCTCAGACTCTCCCGCCTGGGATGGATCCGCCAACAATCGGATACCCAGCTCCTGCTGCAGGGCCACAGCCTTATCCAGATCAGGCTCCCGCAAGGCCACCTGCGCTGCGGGATAAACTCCCACAGCTACCCAACGCCGCAGCAGGGCGGATCCCATGGCTCCACCCCCGATAACACTTAGCAGTGGCCGCTCCATAGCAACTAGTGCTGACCTACTGCCTGCAGATGCTCATAGGTGCTGGGCCAGAGGGGGGTAGGGCTTTGCAAAGGGCGCTGCAGCGGCTGCACCACTTGGCTACTGGGGGTGGAAACCATCACCGTGCTGGGGGTGAACAAAAAAATGTTCTCTCCGATGCGCTCTTGGTGGCCATCGATGGCGTAGGTGCCGCCGGCAACGAAATCCACAGAGCGCTGCGCCTCAGCGGGATCCATTAGGGTCAAGTTCAGGATCACCGTCTTGCGCTCCCGTAGGTACTGGATAACCTGAGCCATCTCATCGAAGCTGCGCGGCTCCATCACCACCACTTCACTGGTGGGTGGGTTTACGCCCGGTAATCCAATCACGTTGCTCCCCATACTGCCCCCTGCTGAGCGATCCCGATGCTGACTGCGCCGATGGCCCCGCGACTCTTCTCGACCGGCAGAGCCCTCCCCCGCTTCCACTCCCCGTTGCCGCCGCCCTCGCGGAAGGGTACTCACTTCCTCCTCTTCGGGGGGAGCAGCCGGTTGGGAACGGCGTCCCTCGTAGAGCAGTTGGTAATCATCCTGCCCTTCCATTTCAGAGTACTCCTCCAGGCCGTCCACGGGATCATTCAGACCCACAAAATCTCTTACCCTGCTCCAGATTCCATTGACATTCATATGCACATCCTCACTACAGGTCATGGGTTTACGGCGAGCGTAGGATTCAGGCTCTTGATTGGAGCCTGAGTGGCTCACTCAAGCTAGGGGGCGTCCTTTTATTCTCGGTCAAAGTCTTTCAATAGGCTGAGACAGGGTTTGCTCAGGAAGCTGCCGAAGCAGGTGGGGGCTAACGTAGGTTAACAAAACCCCATTGATTCGACGACTAGAGTTTACCCAGAAGAAGTGAAGATGTCATCTCACTTGCCAAGCCGTTGTTTGGCAGGATTGAACTCTGCTCCCCGTCTGGATTGAGCCCACGTTAACGGAAGTAACGCAAATGATTGCGAATTTCCGCAAAATTTCCCCAATAGGGCAAATCCTGGGCGGGATCCCCCCGCTTTTGATCGAGCCAAGCCAAACTCTCGCCCCGAAGGTACCCCGCAGGGCGACTCCGGAGTTCGCGGCTTTACACAAAATTTAATCACAATTTAACGGCTTCACAGAGGCCACATCTATTCCTGCTCGGCGTCGGCAAACAAAGCACGCCCCAGTCGGATCAAGTTAGAGCCTGCTGCCACCGCCAGGAGGTAATCGTCGGACATGCCCATGGAGAGGGTGTGCACCTGCAGATGTTCATAGCCGCTGCGCTGGATGTAATCGGCCAGTTCGGCCAGCTTGCGAAACAGGTCTAGGGCCGCCTCTGAGCTCAAGCCCAAAGGCAAAATGGTCATCAGGCCCACAATTTGCACCTGCAGCAGTTGGTTCAGTTCGGGGAGGCTCTGCAACAGATCGGGGATGGGCCAGCCAAATTTATTGGGATCCGGAGCCAATTTAACCTGCAGGCAAAGCTTGGGGGTGAGGTGCAGCTCCCAGGCTTTTTGGTTGATCAGCTTGGCCAGGCGCAAGCTATCGACGCTGTCGATCCAGGCAAATTGCTTAAGGGCTGGTTTGACTTTGTTGGTCTGCAGATGCCCAATTAAGTGCCAAACAATGCCGGTCAGATCCTGCAGTTGCCCTTGTTTGACGGCGGCCTCTTGCACTCGACTCTCCCCAAAGTGGCGGATCCCAGCCCGATAGGCGGCGCGGATGTGGTCGGCACTGTAGCCTTTGCTCACTGCCATGATCTCCACATGGTCTGGGATCTGGGCTCGGATGGCCTGAATGCGGCTGTGGATGAGCTGCTCGTCAAGGGGCATCGTCAGGTCAGCAGGCCGGGGATCTCTATCCCCATTCTCGTTCCAATTGGCAACAATGCTCTGGGATAGATTTTTGCAGAACCCAGAGCCAACGGGCTGTCCGCTACCGCTGCCAGGGATCCGGTCGGGAGATGATCACGCGGGTGCCGGGCGCCAGTTTGCGCGCGTAGTCCAACTGCACCACTTCTGGGTTTTGCTTCAGGGCTTCCCCCTGGAGGCGAATGGCTTGGGCTTCTCCTTCTGCCAGGATCACCAATCGTTGTTTTTCCAGCTCTGCTTTTTCCACGAGGAAGCGTTCCCGCTCTTTCTCTTGCTCGGCAATTTGCTTTTGCTCGATGGCCGTTTGGAATTGGTCGGAGAAGCGGACATTGCGCAGCAGCACGTTTTGCAAGATCAGGTCATTCTCAGCAAAAATGCTGGAGAGCTGCCGCTCCACATTTTCCTGGATCTGCTCGCGTTCTTCCGAGAAAACGGCGATGGCGCGGTGCAAAGCCAGTTCATTGCGCACCACCGTCTGCACCTCTGGGCGAATCACTTTGTCCACGTAGGAAGGGCCAATGGTCTGGTGCAGGTGGGCCACTTGGTCGGGATCCAAGCGAAAGCGCACCGAGACATCGAGGGAGATCTGCTGGCCGTCGGCGCTGAGCACTTTCAACGCATCATCCCCCTGGTTTTCGGAGCGTTGGGAGGCCATGGTGTAGGTTTGGGTGCGCACGTCGTAGAAGATAGGCGTTTCCACCAGCGGCAGCAGGAGGTGCAGCCCTTCTCCCAGCGGCTGCGGCTTCAGCCCCGTCAGGGAGTTGAACACCACGGCCCGTGTGCCGGCAGGCACCACCACCAAGCACTGCAGCAAGGTGGCCAAGAGGATCAGCAGCAATGCCCCACCCACCAAGGGAATCCAGGACAAAGCGGGAAGTTCAAAAGCAGGACGACGGGGGTGGGCCGATTTCACAGGTGTGTTACCCAAAAACCTAAAGAACTCGAACAGGTGCCCCGGGGATGGCCGGCCAAGCTCTTCTTGAGCTTAACCCAAGGCCGCAGCCAAGATCTGATAGGCCAGTTTGGCGACCGTGAAGGCGCTGCGGCGATCGGTTTCCCGTTCTCCCGTGACCGACAGCTCGACCACATCGGCGCCGACAATTTGCCGTTGCTGTCCTAGCGCCCGGATCAGCTCCACCGTCTCCCACCAGCCCAAGCCGCCAGGTTCGGGGGTACCGGTGGCTGGCACAACAGCGGGATCCAGCCCATCCACATCCACCGTCAGGTAAACCTGGGGGCCCAAGGTGGCGATCACCTCTGGGATCCACTCCTGGGCTGGCTTGGTGTGCAAGCTGTGGGCAAAAAAGGTGTGCAGACGGCGCTCGCGAATGGTCTGGCGGTCTTCGGCGCAGATGGAGCGGATCCCCACTTGGGTGAGGCGGCTGCCCACTTGCTCCACCACGCGGGCCATGGCAGAAGCATGGGAATAGCGGGATCCCTCGTAGCTATCTCTCAGGTCGCAGTGGGCATCGATTTGCAGGACGTGCAGCTCCGGATAATGGGGCAGGTGGGCAGCAATCAGCGGCCCGCTGATGGAGTGCTCCCCACCGATGGAAAGCAGGAACCGCCCCGGTCTCACCCACTCGGCAGCGCGACGCTGGATTTCGGCCATAGCCAGCTCCTGGGCGGAAGATCCCAGACCTTCCAACTCCACCGGGGGGGCCGTCCAGTAGCGGGAGATCTCTTCCGAGAAGTCGGGGTGAAGAGCTGGCTGGCGATCCCGTACCTCGTCGTAGATCTCCACATAGGCAGAAGCCTGCAACAGCGCCTGAGGGCCTTTGGCGGTGCCTTTGCCATAGGAGGTGGTGGCCTCGTAGGGGACGGGCAGGAGAATTGCTTGGGCCATCTCCGGATCCGGCTCAGGCAGGCCCAGGAAGGGGAAGGGAGAGCGATACATGATGGCTTGCAAGAAGGGATCCCTATTCTATTGAATCTATTGAAGAATTGTGGTGAGCCAAAAGGACTGGGATGATGGGGTAAAGAGGGATCCCTTGTGGGATTGAGGCAAACCCTCTAGACTGAGCAAAGGCTTCCCCAAGCCCAGTTTTAGCAGCCATTTGTTTTCACTCCTCTTAGACTGCCTTTCCACAAGCTGACGAGCCTATGACCACTGCCTCTCACGCTGCTCTTTTCGACGCTCTGGCCCAACGTCGGGCCCTCAAGATCATCAGCGGTCTACAAAACTTCGACCTGCAGTCGGTTCTGAGCATCACCCGCGCCGCCCAACAGGGAGGGGCCACTTGGGTGGATATCGCTGCCAGCCCCGAATTGGTGCAGCGGGTACGCGCCCAGATCGATCTGCCCATCTGTGTGTCGGCGGTGGAGCCGCAGCAGTTGGCCGCAGCCGTACAGGCAGGAGCAGACATGGCCGAGATCGGCAATTACGACAGCTTCTACCCTTCAGGCCGCATCTTCTCCGCAGCGGAAGTCCTAGACCTTACCCGCCGAACCCGCTCTCTTCTGCCCCGCACGCTCTTGTCGGTAACCGTTCCCCACACTCTGCCTCTGAATCAACAGGCAGAATTGGCCGAGAAACTGGAGGATCTGGGAGCCGATCTCATCCAAACCGAGGGCAGCACCAGTGCCGAGCCGGTTCACGGGGGATCCCTGGGCCTGATCGAGAAGGCTGCCCCCACCTTGGCCGCCGCCTATGAAATTAGCCGTGTCGTCTCGGTACCGGTTATCTGCGCTTCCGGCCTCTCGACGGTAACAGTGCGCTTGGCCATTGCTGCCGGCGCTTCAGGTGTAGGGGTGGGCAAAGCTGTCAGCCGGCTCCAGGATGAAGTGGCCATGGTGGCTCAAGTGCGGGCATTGGTGGAGGCCTTGGGAGGATCTCGGATCCCTGCCCTTGTCTAGGTCGATGTCTGACCGGTAAAAGTTGACCCTCTTGCGCCAGCGTGCGCTGGTGCATTTTTTTTAGATTTTCTTGGACAAGCAGGGAATAAGTAGGTAAGTAGGGCAGCTGAGGGTTGAGATCAGCCGCTAGAAGTTTTGCTGCTCACAAGTGCTTCACTTTCTTCCGCGTAGAGGTGGCATACCCGGCAATATCCAATTTGCGGCGGTTGCTACACTTGTCGTCCTTGCCTTCCCAGACCAATTCCGTCCGCAGCCGTCGCCCCAGTCATGTTCTGCAAAGATTCCAAGTCCTGAGCCGCATTGGGCAGACATGGTTGACAATGCGAGGGATCCCTTTTTGAACTGTCCATGAGCTGGCAACGCCCAGATAATCGCACCGCTGCTCAATTGCGCCCGGTTTCTTTTGAGCGCCACTTTACCCGCTATGCCCCTGGCTCGGTGTTGGTCAAGTTCGGCCATACCCATGTCCTTTGCACCGCCAGTGTGGCCGAAGAAGTTCCCCCTTTTCTGCAGAACACCGGCCAAGGCTGGCTGACGGCTGAGTACCGCATGTTGCCCGGAGCCACGCAACAACGACAGCCGCGGGAAATGTTGAAACTATCGGGCCGTACTGCCGAGATTCAACGGCTCATCGGGCGCAGTCTGCGCGCCGCCTTGGATTTTCGCAAGCTGGGATCCCGTACCATCACCGTCGATGCCGATGTGCTGCAGGCCGATGGCGGAACGCGCACCGCCGCGATCACAGGGGGCTATGTGGCTCTGCACGACGCCATCACTTGGCTGTACAAACAGGGGGCGCTGGATCCGGCCCAGGGATCCCCGCTGCGGCAGCAGGTGGCGGCCCTTTCAGTAGGAATTGTGCAGGGAGAGGTACTTGTGGATCTGTGCTATGTGGAAGACAGCCAAGCCGAGGTGGACATGAACATTGTTATGAACGAGCAGGGATCCTTCATCGAGATCCAGGGCACTGCCGAAGCCGCCTGCTTCAGTCGCCCGCAACTGTTGCAAATGTTGGAGATGGCCCAAGCCGGGATCCAAGAATTGCTACAAGCCCAACGGCAGGCTCTCAATTTAGAAAGATAGAGCCATAGCCGGACCCTAGCCTTGCAATGGTAATCCTTCAAGGCACTGCATATGGGATTGCATGGGTGTATATCCTGGTTGGCAAAGCGGTATTCCCTTGCTGTAAAGGAATGGCCGGGAAAGCTAAGATCAGCCAGTTGTTAAAATAAGTGAGCTCTCTGAAGCTCTCCTTTCGACGGTTTGAGCGTGTGGCTGAGGTGAATCGCTGCTCATTTGGCCTGAAGAAGTTGGCCCGGAGAACGCTGCATGTCCCGTTTTGTGTTCGGCTCGGAGGAACTTGCGCCACTGCTCAGGCAGCAAGGTTGGCGGTTTACCACTGGATATCTGCACATTCACCTCAAGGGACTGGATCCCTCTGAGGGTGCGGAACCCTGGGTGTTGACCTACTACCACGGCAGGCTGCTTTTTTCTGCCGATCAACCCCTCAACACGCAAATCCTGCTGAAACGACTCTCCCGCTTTATTCCTCGCCTCAACTTGGAATGGCCACAGCGGGCCATCTCGGTGGTACAAGAGCGCTTGATGAAAGACCATTCCTTACCTGAGCTGCTGGAGGCTATCACGCAATTGGGCCTGCTCAAGCCGGGGGAGCTGGAAGATGCCCTGTGGCTCAACCTGCTTACCGATTTCGACCGCTACCTATTCGAACGGGCAGGCACCTGTTACTTTGAGGTGCAGGAGCAGGTCGCCCAAGAGGCCCCCATTGGCGGGTTTGAGTTGGAGCCGCTGCTGCAAGAAGCCGCCCGGCGCCACGATCGCTGGGCAGATTTGAAGGTGGCGATCCCAACCCTGTTGGCGGTGCCGGTGGTCAATTGGGAACGGGTCAACCGCTACCGCATCACCGATGAGCAACGACAGAAGCTCCACACCCTCACCAAAGATGGCCAGTCGCTGGAAGCAATCGCCAAGAAGCTGTGCCGGGATCGGCTGGAGGTGGCCAATCTCTTTGCCTCCTGGGCGAAAAAAGGTTTGGTCAGCCTACAAACACCCCAAGAGCTGCTGCAGACCAAGCGCCACAACCCGATAACCATCTTGGCGGTGGACGACAGCGTGGTGATGCAGGAAATCCTACGGCAGTATTTGCCCAACTATCAGGTGATTACAACGGGCAACCCCGCCGAGGTGCTTCCTTTGTTGTTTCAGCATCGGCCCCACCTGTTGTTGATGGATATCGCCATGCCGGGGATCGATGGTCTAGAGCTTTGCCGCATTGTGCGCAGCTTAGAAGAGTTTAAGTCCCTTCCCATCCTGATGGTTACCGCTCGCGATGGTCTGCTGGCCCGCATCCGCGGCAAATGGTCGGGGGCAACCGCCTACTTGACCAAGCCCTTCAACGAAAGTCAGCTTAATGCAGAGGTGAAGCGGCTTCTGGCCCAACAGCCGCCTGCCCACAGACAAAATCCTCTGTCGGTTCAGGGAGGCAGAACAGGTCATCCTGCCCTGTTTCAGGGATCCCCCCGTTCCCTCGAGGATCGAGGATCAAGCCAAGGCGCAGTGTCCTTCTGAGTTGATCCCCGTCGCCATTGGCTTTCCTGTCAAAATCAACAAAGGTTTTATGTTAGATAAGAAGTCAACTCAAGAGACCATAACTTGTCTGGGCTGACTGCTAATATCAATGGATTGATAGCTCATTAGGACATGCCCAAAAGAGAAAAATAGGTTGCCGGGGATTTCAGAAACAAGAGACGAAGTAAGCATCCCATACACTGAAAACTTATCCGATCAACCTTCCTCATTGTCATCACGACCGGCTACTTCAATCTTTCTCAGGAACTGGCTTTTCCTCGCTGGCATTAGATGTCGTTTAAGCCTTAGAGAAGCCTCACAAGGCTTCTGGCAAAAGAGTCCATACTAAGGGTACCGACAAACAAGCCCTGAAGACATGAAAAAAGATCGAACAGGGTTCAGCAGGCACTTCTGAAGGCAAACCAGAAATATTAAACGCTGTCGTGGATCCCGGCAAGATCAATGAGAGGGAGAAATCAAGCAGAAATTGCTCAGGATCCATGGACAGGGATCCCAAGAATACGTAAAATCGAGTAAAGAATGTAAAGAAAACGCCACACTTCTCCAATTGGTCCCGATCCCCAAGGAGCATTATGCTGCGACTGGAACACATTAGCAAAATCTATCCCACCGGTGAGGTGCTCAAGGATGTGAACTGGGAAGTTAAGCCTGGGGATCGCGTCGGCCTAGTGGGAGTAAACGGGGCCGGAAAGACCACCCAGCTCAAGATTATCTGCGGGCAAGAAGAACCGACCAGCGGCGAGGTGATCCGCCCCGCCAACCTGCGCATCGCCTATCTCACCCAAGAATTTGGAGTGGATCCCGCCCGAACGGTGCGAGAAGAGTTCTGGACAGTCTTTCAAGAGGAAAACCGCATTCACCAAGAAATTGCCCAAATCACCCAACAGATGGAGCAGGCGGACGCGGACACGTTGGAAACCCTTTTGCGCCGTCTAGATCGTCTACAGCGCCAATTTGAGAGTTTACATGGCTATGAACTGGAGGCGCGTATTGAGAAAATCCTGCCGGAAATGGGGTTTGAGCCGGAGGACGGGGATCGGTTGGTAAGCGCCTTCAGCGGCGGCTGGCAGATGCGCATCAGCCTGGGGAAAATCCTGCTGCAAAAACCCGATTTGATGTTGCTAGACGAGCCGACCAACCACCTAGACTTGGAGACCATTGAGTGGCTGGAAAACTACCTCAAGAGCTTGACGATCCCCATGGTAATTGTTTCTCATGATCGAGAGTTTTTGGATCGGCTTTGCACCCAAATTGTGGAGACGGAGCGAGGAGTTTCTACGACATACTTGGGTAACTATTCTCAATACCTACTCCAAAAAGCTGAACGGCGAGAGGCACAACAAGCTGCCTACGAACGTCAGCAAAAGGAAATTGAAAGGCAACAAACCTTCATCGATCGCTTCCGGGCCAGTGCCACCCGCAGCACTCAGGCCAAAAGCCGCGAAAAACAACTGGAAAAGATCGAGCGGGTCGAAGCGCCCATTGGCGACGTGCGTACCCTCAAGTTTCGCTTTCCCCCTGCTCCCCGCAGTGGTCGCGAGGTGGTGAAGATCGAGAATTTGACGCACATTTATGGAGATAAGATTTTGTTTTTGGGTGCGGAGCTGTTGATCGAGCGTGGGGATCGCGTCGCCTTTCTGGGGCCCAATGGGGCAGGAAAATCCACCCTGCTGCGTCTTATCACCGGCCTAGAGCAACCTACCGAGGGATCTGTGAAATTGGGAGCACACAATGTGATCCCTGCCTACTTCGAGCAAAATCAAGCAGAGGCTTTGGATCTGAGCAAAACCGTCTTGGACACCATCCATGACGAAGTGCCCGACTGGAAAAACGAAGAAGTGCGCACGCTGTTGGGTCGCTTTTTGTTCAGCGGCGACGCCGTTTTTAAGAAAGTAGCGGCTTTGAGCGGGGGAGAAAAAGCCCGCTTGGCGTTGGCGAAAATGCTACTTCAGCCGGCCAACCTACTGATTTTGGATGAGCCCACCAACCACTTAGATATCCCGGCCAAAGAGATGCTGGAAGAAGCTTTACAGCATTACGATGGCACGGTGATCCTTGTTTCTCACGACCGCTACTTTATCTCAAAAGTGGCCAACAAGATTGTAGAGATTCGCAACGGAGAGTTGGTCGCCTACCAGGGCAACTATCACTACTATCTAGAAAAGATCGCTGAAGAGAAAGAGAAAGCCCGACAAGAGCGAATCGCTGCCGAAAAACGAGCCAAAGAGCGAGAAAAACAGAAAGCCAAAAAGGCAGCCGGCAAAACCTAAGGAGCCAAAGCAATGTTTACGGGTCTGGTTCGAAGTTTGGGCACAGCCCAGTTGATCAATTCTTCACAGCTACGGGTTACCTGTCCCCGGTTGCAACCTCAGTTGGCCTATGGAGATAGCGTGGCGGTGGACGGCCTTTGCCTGACGGTGGTGGAGATTCTGCCCGATGGATTTTTGGCCGATGTTTCGCCGGAAACCCTGCGGCGCTCGACTTGGGGCCAGGGATCCCTCGGCCCGCGCACAGTCAACCTGGAACCGGCGCTGCGGGTAGGAGACAAGTTAGGGGGGCATTTTGTCAGCGGCCATATCGATGGGGTGGGGCAACTGTGGGATCAAGCCGCCACTGGCAACGCCTGGGAGCTGAGCTTCAAGGTTCCTGAAGAGATCGGGCGTTACATCGTACCCAAGGGCAGCGTGGCGGTGAATGGGGTGAGCTTGACCATTGCTGAGGTGCGCCAAGGGGGCTGCTGGTTCAAGGTGGCTGTGATCCCCCAAACCTACCGCGAGACCAACCTTTCTCAGCTCCAAGTTGGGGATCCCGTCAACATAGAGGCGGATATTTTGGGCAAGTATGTGGAAAAATTACTGGGCTTGCTGCCCCCCGAGAGCAGCGTTTCTCTGGAGTTTCTGGCCGAGCATGGCTATATCTAGGTACCTTTCCCATGATCCACCCCGAGGAAGTTGAGCGCCTGCGCGGCGTAAATGTTTATCTCATTGGGATGATGGGCAGCGGCAAATCCACCGTGGGATCGGAGCTGGCAGCCCAGTTGCGCTTTCAATTTTTCGACACCGATGGTCTGGTGGAGCAGGTGGGGGGTTCTTCCATCGCTCAGATCTTCGCCGAGCATGGGGAAGCCTACTTCCGGGATCTGGAGACGCAGGTGTTGGCCCAGTTGAGCAGCTACACCCGGTTGGTGATCGCCACAGGCGGCGGCATTGTGTTGCGCCCCAAAAATTGGAGCTACTTGCACCATGGCCTCACCGTTTGGCTGGATGCGACCCCCGAGCTGATTTGGCAGCGGCTCAAGCGGGATCCCGGCCAACGCCCCCTGCTGCAAACCCCCGACCCCCAAGCTGCCCTGTACAAGCTGATGCAAGAGCGAGAGCCGTTCTACGCCCAAGCCGACGTGCGGGTGCCTATCCGGTCAGAAACCAGCCCGCCCCAGTTGGTTGAACAGATCTGGCAAGCCATTCGCGCCCGCCTGCGAGACGGGATCCCCTCCTAGCCACCTCGCGCCCAACACAAAAAGGGATCCCATGAGGGATCCCTGAACTCTTTAGTTTTTGATTTTTGATTACTCAAGATTCGCCGGGAGCGGATCCCTGACGCAGCCAGGGTAGCTTCCTTTAGAGCGCGTTGCCGCGGGGGAGGACTTCTTCAGGGAACTCAAAGCGCTCATGCGGCTGATCCTGCGGCGCCATCCAGGCCCGAATCCCCTCGTTCAGCAAAATGTTCTTCGTGTAGAACGTCTCAAACTCCGGGTCTTCCGCTGCCCGCACCTCCTGACTGATAAAGTCATACGCCCGCAGGTTCAGCGCCAACCCCACTACCCCAATGCTCGACATCCA